>JASHWB010000087.1 GCA_030044295.1 Candidatus Acidiferrales bacterium | reverse complement strand
GGCACCGGCAGCTTGCCGTGCTTCGCCACCCACGTAACCAGATCGAGTGGCGCGCCCAGCTCCTTCGATTCATGCACCAGCTCTTCCTGGCCAAGCGTGGTCAGCTTTTTCATTTGGCTGACGATCGCGCGCATGTGCCGCACCGCCTCGACGATATTTCCCGAGCCTGCTTCGCCCTTAGTGCGAATCATCGCCGCGCCTTCGGCGATGCGCCGCAGCGCTTCGCCCAAATTCCGCGCGCCACAGACGAACGGCACCTTAAAGCCGTGCTTCCATACGTGATGCTCCTCGTCCGCCGGAGTCAGCACCTCGCTCTCATCGATGTAGTCCACCTCAAGCGCTTCCAATACCTGCGCCTCGGCAAAATGCCCGATGCGCACCTTGGCCATCACCGGAATCGAAACCACGTCCATGATTTCGCGGATCACACGCGGCGCGGCCATGCGCGCCACTCCGCCTTCTTTGCGAATGTCGGAGGGGACGCGCTCCAGCGCCATCACCGCGCATGCGCCTGCGTCCTCGGCGATTTTGGCCTGCTCGGCGGTGGTGACGTCCATGATCACGCCGCCCTTCAACATTTCCGCCAGTCCCACCTTCACGCGCCACAGATTGTCGTTTATCAAGTCCATCGCCTGCTCCTCTTTTTAAGTTCCCCCACCGAAACCATCGATCTGTCATCCCGAACGAAGTGAGGGACCTGCTCTTAAAGACTCCCGCTAAGCACGCGAGCCGCTATCTTCCTCGCGCGTTCCCTTCGCGCTCGCGATGCTTTCCTGAAAGCGCTCGCGGCCGATCTCGACGAAATGCGCGGTGCCGCGCGCCAGCAGCACTCCTGCGGCATTGCGAATTTCTCTTTGCCGGAAACGGTCGCGCACGTTCCGCTCCAGCTCCCAGCCTTCGACGATCAAATCCGCTTCGGTCGGCACGGGCCGCAAATACTCGATGCTCAATTTCGCCGTCACCGCGTGGTCGCCTGTAAAACGATTCACCTTGGCCATCACTTCGTCGAGCAGCATGGCGATCATCCCGCCGTGGACAAATCCCGCTCCGCCCTGATACTCGCTCGCCAGCCGGAACGAGCCGCGAATGCGCTTCGCGGCGTCGTCCTGCTCAAAAGTCAGATGCATGCCGCGTGTATTTCCGCCACCGCAGACGAAACAAAAGTTATCCGGCTTTGGTTCGAGCAGCATGGCCTGGGCGATCTCTTAGATAAGCGCAACTCGCGCGTACGATTCTTCGCGTGCTCCGCGCTGGCGTTTCCGCAGCTCTTGCCGCAGCAGGTCGCCGAACGATTCCACGCCGCGCGCAATGCGCTTCTCGTCCACACTGGCAAACGCCAGCCGCAGCGTATTCGGCTGCGGATGCTGCGCGTAGAAGTAGCGCCCTGGGAGAAAAACGATCCCACGTTCGCGCGCATGGATCAGCAGTTCGCCGGCATCGAATCCGGCCGGAAGAGTAAGCCACAGCGTCATTCCGCCTTCAGCGCGCGTCCAAGTCACGCCATCTGGCATGTGGCGTTCGAGCGCTTTCTCCATGGCTTCCAGCCGCGTCCGGTACACTTCTTTCGACCTCGCCAGGTGCCGCGCCAGGCATCCGCGCCGTACGAATTCCGCCATCGCGGCCTGCGAAAGCTGGTCGCTGTGCAGGTCGGTCGATTGCTTCACCAGACGCAAGCGCTCGATCGCGCTCTCCGCTCCGATGCACCAGCCGATGCGCAATCCCGGAAAAGCGATCTTTGAAAAACTATCGATCTGGATCACGTTGCCGGCCACGTCGAGCGCCTTGAGCGACGGGATCGGCTTCCCGTGCAAACGCAGCCGCGCATAAATCGCGTCTTCGACCACCGGCACCTGATACCGCGCGGCCAGCTCCAGCAACCGCCGCCGCTCGGGCAGCGGCAGAGCCGTTCCGGTCGGGTTGTGAAAGTCTGGCGTAACGAAAATCAGCTTGATGCGATTTTGCAGCAGCACCGCTTCGAGCGCATCGATATCGAGGCCCGGATGTCCCGTGCGCTGAGAGTCCGTCTCCACGCTCACGGGAAGCGTTCGAACGCGCGCTCCCGCGAAAATCGCAATCGCGCCGGGGTACGCGGGGTTCTCAAGTGCCGCTGCATCGCCCGGCCGCAGAAAAGCCTTGCACACAAGGTCGATTGCCTGTTGGCAGCCGTCCGTGATCAGCAGCTGCCCCGGACGAACGTTCAGCCCCTCGGCGCGCAGCAACTCCGTCACAGCCTCTTTCAGAGGCCCGTAGCCGTCCGTCGAGCCAAGTTGCAGGATCTTGCGTCCAGAACTCCGCAGTACCGCGTTCACACAGCGGCGAAATTCTTCCAACGGAAACAGTTCGTCCGAGGGCCGCGCCGCCGTAAACGCAATGGCGCCCGGTGGAATTTCCGGCATCACGCGGCTCAGTCCCTCTACGCCGCGCTCGTCGGCGAACAGCGATTCCCAGCGCATCGCTCCGCCGTGTCCGTTCGCACGCGGCGGCGGAGAAAACTGCTTCACGGGAGCAGCACAGATGAACGTGCCGCGGCCCACGTGCCCCTCGATCAATCCCTCCGCTTCCAGTTCGGCATACGCGTTGGCCACCGTGGTTCGATGAACGCCCAATTGGCTGGCTAGTTCGCGGCTGGCTGGAATCCGGTCGCCGGTCCGTAGTTCGCCACAGAAGACCAGCGCGCGCACCTGGTCCCGCAACTGCACGTACAAGGGAATGTGGCTTTCGGGTTGTAAATGCACCTGCAACATTGTCTTTTCCTGCGGTCCAATATAGCGCGGAAACGAGTGTCGTGAAGAGCCAAATTGTCTCTGTCGGATTCGAAGTTTGGATGAACGCAATTCAAATATCGGGGCAAAAACGCGGCGAAGCTACTCGCGGAAAAGCTTGGGTTGCTCGGGTATTTCCGCAGCGTTTGGGCGTGATTTGGGCTGCGGATGCCGCCCCGCCCCCACGACTCCAAGTACATTCATCTCAACCAGCGCGGTGCGCGGAATGAACATGCGAACGACATTGCCGTGCAGATCGGGAGGTGTAAGCTGCACGCCGGTTCCCAGCATGGCCAGCAGATCGTTGGGCACCACGCCTTCCAACTCGTCATCGTCTGTAAATCGCAGATGCACCCAGAGGCCGTCGATCTTCGGCCGGCTTAGGAACGTCTTGCGCTCAGGCTCAAAAGCCCCGCTGAATTCCCTGACGAAGCAGACAGCCTTCAGATCTTTTAATGGAATCGAACGATGCTCTCCGCCGGGGGATAACAGGTCGAGGCTGTCACCGGCATCAAGGGTCGCGGGATTCAGATAGCCGGGCTCGGCACTCCCGTCGAACAAAAATACGGCGACTTTTTTGTGCGTGGACGCTGCGGCTCGATTTTTCACGTCCGTTTTCCTGACTGGAAGGCCAGCGCTCCAAGGCCGGCGGCCTTTGATTCGCTGCTAGTTGCTAAGGCCGGGCAGGTTATGTTATCGTACACTCGGCTGCTGATGTCAACTTGTTGGTGCGTAAAGGGTTAGCATCTGACGGGAGCCGATTGACCACCAAGGGACAGCTCTTAAAATCGGCCTCCGTGGTAGCCCTTGTCACGGTTGTCAGCCGCATTTGCGGATACTTACGCGATCAGCGAATTGCTCTCCTCCTCGGCACATCGCCTGCTGCCGATTCATTCATTCTAGCCTTCCGAATTCCCGGATTAATCCGGCGAATGGCAGGAGAAGGCTCGTTGGGCGCGTCCTTTATTCCCGTCTTCGCCGGTTACCTGCACGACGAACCCCGCCCGAAAGCGTGGGCCTTTGCACAGAAGGTTTTCTGGGACGTCGCTCTCGCGCTCGCGGCCATCGCGCTGCTCGGCGCCGTGTTTTCTCGGCAGGTTATCGCAGCGCTCACGATTTTCGGCGCCCACCAAGCCCACTGGGCATTAGCGGTCTATTTGAACCGTATCATCTTCCCTGCGATTTTGTTCATTGGACTCGCGGCCATAGCTGCATCGATCCTCAACAGCTTTCACGTATTCGGCTTGCCTGCGGCTACGCCGATTTTTTTCAACCTCTCGCTGATCGCCTGCTCCTTCGCGGTGATTTACCGTCCCATCTTGCGCTGGGCCCCGGCCGAATATCGCTCCCCGGCCGTAGCCCTGGCCGTCGGTATTTTGATCGGCGGAGCTGTGCAGCTCGCTATGCAAGTTCCCGCGCTGGTGCGCCGCGGAATGAAGTTCCGGCCGCGCTTCTCGGTGTCCGACGCGGGCGTGCGCAAAGTGGGACGTTTGGCCGCGCCGGCATTCTTCGGCATGGGCGTGTATCAGATCAATATGGTTGTCGACACGATTTTTGCGGCGTCGTCGCGTATGCCCGAAGGCAGCATCACGTCGCTTTACGTGGCCGATCGCGTGATGCAGCTGGTCTTGGGAAGCTACGCGATCGCGATGTCCACCGCGCTGCTGCCGGCCATGTCGCATCAATGGGCTGCCGGACAGTGGACCGAGATGAAGCGCACCTTCGGATTTTCTCTGCGCATCGTTTCGTTCATCACCGTTCCCGCGGCCGTGGGCCTGATTTTGCTGCGCCAACCGATCATTCAGGTTCTGTTTCAGCACGGGCGGTTTACATCCGTATCCACGGCTCTCACCACCCGCGCGCTTTTCTACTATTCCCTCGGCTTACCCGCGTTCGCGGGCATAAAGCTGATCGCGCCCATGTACTACTCGACGCACGATACAGCCACCCCGGCGCGCACCGGCGCCTACGCGCTCGGCCTAAATATCGTGCTCAACACCATCTTCATGCTGCTGTTCTTCCGCACGCTTTCGAACGGCAGCCCCGCGCTGGCCAGCTCGATCGCGGCGTATTTCAATTTTGGCGCGCTATTTTTCCTGTTCCGCAAGCGCTACGGACGGATGGGCGCACGCGGACTCGTCCAATCGTTTTGGAAGATCTCGGTATGCGCGGCCGGAATGGGGCTCGCCGCCTACTCCGGACTGCGCTTCTTGAATTTCGAGGGCGCCCGGACGCTGCTGCTGCAGATCGGCTTGCTCGCGGGCATTATCGCCGCAGCAGCCTGCGCCTATTTCGGGCTCGCGTGGCTGCTGCGGTGCGAGGAACTTGGCGAATTCTTTCTGTTGCTACGACGGGAGACAGCTCCAGCCGTCGAAAGTGGAGTGTAGCTGTGCGCCGCGAGCGGATCGCTCCACTCGCCGCGTGAATCGAGAGGCACGAATTTGGAAGCCGATATTCGGACATTTCTGAACTGCCTGCGCGTCGAGAAGGGCCTTTCGCCCAACACCATCGAGGCGTACGGGCGCGACATCCGCAAGTTCGCCGCGTTCGCGAAAGAGCGTGGCCTTTCGACGAAGACCGTGACCCGCAGCGATATCGTCGATTTCCTGGCGTCGCTCTACGAACGGGAGATCAACAGCCGCTCGATCGCACGGCACCTCGTGACTCTGCGCAATTTTTTCCGCTTCGCCCTGATCGAGGGCTACATCGACGACGATCCATCGGCCACCATCGAATCTCCCAAATTCCACCGCGCTCTTCCGCAGTTCTTGAGCTTGGAAGAAGTGGAACGCGTGCTGACTCAGCCCGACACCGCTACCGTGCTCGGCCGGCGCGACAAAGCCATGATCGAGCTGATGTACTCTTGTGGACTTCGGGTGTCGGAATTATGCCGCCTCCGTGTCTCCGACCTGCACATGGGCGAAGGCAGCGTGCGTTGCATCGGCAAGGGCGACAAGGAACGCATCATTCCCGTTGGGAGGAGGGCGCTGGACGCCGTCCAGGCGTATTACAAGCGCGGGCGTCCGGAACTGCTGCGCGGCGGATCGTCCGCGTACCTGTTCCTGAACCAGCGCGGCGGAAAGATGAATCGCATTGGCTTCTGGAAAGTTCTGGCGTTTTACGGCCGCAAGGCCGCCATTCGGAAACAGGTGAAGCCGCACATGCTGCGGCATAGTTTCGCCACGCATTTGCTCGATGGCGGCGCCGACCTGCGAGCCGTGCAGATGATGCTCGGCCACGCCGATATTTCCACGACGCAAATCTACACCCACGTCGTCGAAGAGCGTTTGAAGCAAGTTTATAAGGCCCATCACCCGCGCGCTTAAGCGCCGCGGATTGCAGGACAGGAGGCGTAGGACCTCATGCCCGATTACATGTACCTGTTGGAAAGCCGGCTCTCTCCCGAACAGCGGGCGGTGTTGGAGCGCGTGCAAGAACTGGCTCGCTCTCAAGAGATGAATGTCTATCTCACGGGCGGCGCCGTTCGCGACCTGATTTCCGGGCAGCCCATTCGCGACCTCGATTTCACCGTCGAGGGAAACCCGGTGCGCATGGTGCGCGAACTCGAAAAAGGCGGCGCTCGCGTCCTTTCCGAAAACGAAAAGCTGCGCCACTACGAACTCATCTTCGCCGGCGACGCGGACGGTTCGATCGTCTCCGCGCGCGACGACGTATACGAGCGTCCCGGCGCCAAGCCCGAATACCGCTTCGCCGGCATCATGGAAGACCTGCGTCGCCGCGATTTTTCGATTAATGCAATCGCCATTTCGCTCAACGCCCAGTCGCGCGGCCTCCTGCTCGATCCCACCAACGGCCTCGCCGATCTGGAGCGGCAGGAAGTGCGGGCGCTTTCGATCCACGCCTTCACCAATCAGCCCATCCGCCTGCTGCGCATCCTGCGCTACTGCGCGCGCATGAGTTTCACCATGGAGTCGCGTACGCAGGAATGGTTTGACCTCGCCATGGAACGCGGCATGCAAGAGCACATCGATGCCCTCGACGTCGGCAACGAGTTGCGTGCCATTTCCCGCGAAGAGAATGCCGCGCCCGCCCTGAAACAATGGGAGTCGCGCGAACTGCTTGCTGTGATTCACGACGAGTTGCAGCGCCGCAAGCCCGATTACGACGCGCTGAACAAACTCTCCCGGATGCGCATGAACTTTCTCGAAGCGGGGATCCGCCCACGCCTGCGCGACGCCACCACGCTCTACATCTTGCGCCGTCTGAAGCCGCGCGAGGTCACTTCCATCCTACGCAACCTGGATTACAGCCAGTCGGAAATCAACGCCATTATGGAGCTGCCCGACAAGGCCCGTGAAATCGTCAAAATTCTCAAGAGCCGCAAAACCGAAACGCCACGCGACGCCTATTTTTACCTCGCGGCTCTGCCGCCGGAAATGATGGCTTTTCTTGAGGCGGAAATTCCCGACGCGCGCGCCGTCTCGAAAATCCGCAACTACCTGCAAAAGTGGCGCCCCTTGCGCCTGGCGCTGCCCGTAGCCGAACTCGACGCGCTCGGCGTGCCGCGCGGGCCGAAGTTTGACCAAATACTCGAACAGATGTTCGAGAAGCAGCTTCGCGGGAAAGCAAAGACTCCCGAGGAGCGCACCAAGCTGCTGCGCGACCTCGCCGGAATCAAGGAAGAACCTCCAAAGAAGCTGGAGAAAAAACGCAAGGGCAAAGAAGCCGTGGCGCCCGCGGAATCCCCTGCGAAGTCCGCCAAAGGGACGCTAAAGGGCGCGCAACCGTCTCCGACGGCTGGAAGGCCCGCGAAGGGCGTTGCCGTTGCCGCCGCTTCCGGCCCAGTGAAACAACCGGCGAAGCAATCCGCACCCGCGCACAAAGCCGCCAAGGCCGCGCCGCATCCGAAAGCTGTGGCGGCGAAAAAATCGCGCCGCAAGTGACCAGCGCGGCGCGCAGCGTGCGCACCAGCAGGAGCGCCTCCATACCTCGTGAGTCTCGGACGCGAGACACGATCGTGAACCGCCAGCGCACGCTCGGCGTCCCGCTGCGCCAACTCGATGAATTTCTGGCTCGGGCGCAGCGAAAATTGCGCCTGCCGGCGGGCTCGCTTACGGTCTGCCTGGTCACGAACGCCCAAATCGCCAAATGGAATCACGCGTACCGCCGCAAGGACGGTCCCACGGACGTGCTGTCCTTCCCCTCCGCCAACGAACCAGCTCGCGCGAACTTCAAATCGCTGCGGCGATTTTCCCGTGCTTCT
>JASHWB010000086.1 GCA_030044295.1 Candidatus Acidiferrales bacterium | reverse complement strand
CGATCGGGTTGCGCGAGCGGATCGTCAGCGCCGTCGATGAAACGGAGGGCGTTCTGCAGACCGAGCGCGTGCGTGTTCGCCGCGCAGGGCAGCGTTATTTCGTGGACGTAACCGTCAGCGTGCCGCGCACCGCCAGCCTCGAGCAAGCGCACGCGGCGAGCGAAGCTGTGGAGCGCAACATCGAGCAAATCATTCCTGCGGATGTAGTCGTTCATGTGGAGCCGCGCGCACCCACCGGCGAGCATCTCTTCGATACGATTCGCGCCATCGCGCAGCGCCGTGGGCTGCCGGTCCATGAGCTTTCCGCGCACCAATACGACGGCCGCCTATTCGTCGAGTTGCACTTGGAAGTGGACGAGCACGCCAGCCTCAGCGAAGCGCATTGGCGCGCCACGGAACTCGAAGAAGAAATTCAGCGTGTCACCCAGCCCGGTACGCTGGTGAACATCCATATCGAGCCTCTGGGAAAAGAGATCGGCGGCGCGGAAGAAATGAAAGAACTGTCGCGCGCGGTGCAGGATTTTCTGAATTCGCTTCCGCCCGAATACGAAAAGCTGGTCGATTGCCACGAGGTGCACGTCCGCAGCGTCGAGCACCGCATTCTGGTCTCCTGCCATTGCGCGATGGACGGAAAGTTGCCGGTAAATGTGGTGCACGACCTTACGGCGACGCTGGAAAACCGCGTGAGGGAACGCTTCCCGCAAATCTATCGACTGACGATTCATCCCGAGCCAGTTGAGGAGGTCTGAATCCTCGCGCGAAAGCGAACGCGGCGAGAACCGTGATCGCCGGAAAGCACTCCAGCACGTACCGCGGTTCGGGCGTCTCCGCAAACCAGCCTATGAACGCGGTGCGGATGACGACGAACACGATCAGGAACGCCACCGCCGGACGAAGCGGCGAAATTTTCCACGCCGTCCACGCACCCAGCAAAGCAAGTCCCAAATATGCCGCGTTGACCAGGACCAGCACCGCCGTAACGCTGAAATCCTCGCGGTCCTGATCCCATTGCCGCGAGATTGGAAAGAGCTGGCCCGTGTAGGGCAGCAGTTCCACGCGTGGTGCGAACCATAACGCAAGCGAGCGCAGCAGCGGAATCTTTACCCATGTGCGCATCGGGTGCAGCGCGGTGCGTTCGCGTGCGATTTCTCCGAAGCCGCGATCCTCATCGGACGTGAGCGTAAGCGTCTGGTTGTACGACGCCAGCAGTTTTGCAACTTCCGTTCGCTGGGCGGGCGAATCGAAAGCAGCGGGCGGCAAATCGGCCATGTCAATCCTGGCTCCGTCCAGTTTCCAGTCCACTGCAAACACATCGCGGAATCGCCATAGCCATGTGTGTGTCCACGCCTCGAATCCCCGCGGTGCGAGTTCGCCGGGTAATTGGCCGTACCTCGGAGCGAGAAATTGAATTTCATGCAACGTCCGCCAGTTTCGCGCCGCCCATGGCGCGAGCGGAAGCACCAAGCCGATGGACATCAGGGCAGTGGCGCGCATTAGCCGCGGCCAGTTGACCGGCTTCCACCATCGCGCGAGCAGTACGAGTCCCGCCGCGAGTAACAGCAGGGGAGTTTCCGGACGAACGAGCGTGCCGAATCCCGCTACGATGCCGGCAAGGAACCAAGGGCTGAGCCCGCCATTCGCGCCCGAAACCTCTTGATGCGACGAATTCGCGCCGAGTTCCGTCTGTACCAGCATGAGTATTGCTACGGATGTGAGGAAGATCGCGAGCGTCTCGGCAAGCACGACGGCGGTATAGTTCGCCGTGAACGGGCAAAGCGCCGCCAGCCAAAGAGCGGCAATCGCCGTCCTCCTCCGGGCAAATCGCGGCGCCAGCCGCGCGGCAATCAGCGCGATCGCGCAGCATGTCAGCAATTCCAGCACCGCCTGCGCGAACATCACGGCCCGTTCCGACTCGCCCGCAGCGGCGAAGATCGCGGCTAGGAAAGCCGGATAGCCTGGAACGCGCATATCCACCGGCGCCACGCCGCCGTTTACTGTAAGGCCATAGACGCCATGCTTCAGCCAGTTCCACGCCAGGTCGATGTAAAATGGCGAATCGCCAGTGTCGCTCACTGGAAATTTCAAGATAAACGCGGTGCGCAGGGCCAGCCCGGCGAGTACAGCCGAGACCGCGTGGAAACGCATCTTAACTGTTGATGCCATTGCCCCACTTTGTTGAATGATTAGCTTGGAATCGAGACATGCCTGAAAGCAAGCCTATTTTCTTTGACCAGAAACGTCTGCGCTGGCGCCGGACGCGCTTGGCCATGGAAATTGCCGGCGCGATTTTCACCGTCGCGCTGATCATCTTTCTGCTCAATGTGGTGCGTAACCCGGAGCTCCCGGAGCTCTTGCGCCCCGATGTGCATCCCGGTCTCCACGCGATTCCCTTCCGGCGTAAAGCGAAGCCGGTCATCCGCAGCCGTAAACGCAGGGTAGCGGCGCTCGGCAAAGTGCCCGAGAATTACGAACCGCTCCGCATGGCTTTCTACGTCAGCGACGACTACATGAGTTTCGTGTCGCTGCAGCAGCATTTCCACCAGCTAGACCTGGTAGTGCCTGACGCGCTGCACGCCGTGTACGCCGACGGCAGTATGCAGGCGGACTCCGATCCGAAGCTCACCAATTTCGTGCAATCGCTGAAAACCCGCGGCATCGATCTTCCGGTCATGCCCATGGTGAACAACTATGACGCGAAAGAGGGATGGTGCCCGCCAGCCTTCACGGAAATGCTCGCAAATCCAGCCGCGCGGCAAAAGCTGGCGGAGGAATTGGAGGCATACGCGGAGGAGAGGCACGAGCCCGGCGTCGTGGTCGATTTCGAGTCTTTGCCGGAACATAGCCAGAAGGAGTTCGAGTCTTTCGTCCACGACCTCAGCGTCTCGCTGCACGCCCGGGGTATGAAGCTGATGGTCGGCCTGCCCGCGGCGGACTTTACTTACGATTACAAGTATTTCGCCTCGCAGGTCGATGCCATCATTCTGATGAACTACGACTTCCGCTGGCCCACTTCCCCGCCCGGTCCGATCGCGCCACAGGATTGGTTCGTCCGAAATATCAATACGATGGTCAAAATGGTGCCGCCAGACAAGCTGATCATGGGCATCGCGAATTACGGCTACGATTGGCCGGCGCCTACCAAGCAAAATCCTCATCCGGTCGCCGCATCGCTCAGCTTCCAACAGGGCGTCGTCACGGCCGTCGAGTCCGGCGCCGACGCTCTTTACGATCCCGATTCATTCAACTTGCACTATTCCTACGAAGATGAAAACAAGCGCGTCCACACCGTCTGGATGCTCGACGGCGTAACAGCCTACAACGAACTTCGCGCCGCCGAGCGAGCCGGAGTCGCGGGCACCGCTCTCTGGCGCCTCGGACTCGAAGATCCTTCGATCTGGACCATCTGGGATACCACGCACTCAGATGCGGAGACGCGCGCGAAGCTCGAGACTGTCCCTCCCGGCTACGATTTGATTTTCGAAGGCAGCGGCGACGTCCTGCGAATCACCGGCACACCGCAGAACGGCTCTCGCACGCTCGATTACGACGCCGAGTCGGACGATTTCGACGACGAGAGCTATCAAAGCTATCCGATGTCGTGGAGGATCCAGCAAATCGGCGGCGGATCGCCGCGCGATCTCGCTCTGACGTTCGACGATGGCCCCGACCCAGTCTGGACGCCGAAGATACTCGATGTATTGAAAGAGAAGCACGCCGTTGGGACCTTCTTCGTAATCGGCGAAGAGGCCAATCAATACGAGAGCATCATCAAGCGCGAATACAGCTTGGGCGAAGAAATCGGCAATCACACCTTTACACACCCGGATTTCGAGGACATCACCAAGTCCGACCTGCAAATTCAGCTGAATCTGACGGAAATGCTGATCGAAAGCAGCCTTGGGGTGAAGACAACTCTCTTCCGGCCGCCCTACGGCGTGGACGTGGAACCGGAATCCGCGAGCGAGATTCACATGCTCCCGGTGCCTCAGGAAATGGGCTACGTCATCGTGGGCGGACGAATCGATCCGCACGATTGGGGCGAGCTCGACGGAGGACCGCCGCCCCCTGCGGAAACGATCGTCAAACGCGTCGTCGATCAAGCGGAATCGAACAATGGCAATATCGTCCTGCTGCACGATGGCGGCGGCGACCGCGGCCGCACCGTCGCGGCATTGCCGCAAATCATCGATCAGTTGCGGGCGAAGGGCTACCGGTTCGTCTCTGTATCGCAACTGCTGGGCGAAGCCCGCGCGCAAGTGATGCCCCCGCTGACGCATAAGGAATGGCTGATGGTTCGCGTAGACGCGGCCATGTTTGCCGTGTTTCGTTGGTTGCGTCGCAGCATCGCGTTTATTTTCATTGCCGGAATCTTGTTGGCTTGCGGCCGCGCGTTGATCATCGGACTTCTGGCGCTGATCGAGAAATTCCGCCCCGTGCCGGAAGACCATCCGGAATACAAGCCGCCTGTCACCGTGCTGATCCCCGCGTACAACGAAGAGGCTGTGATTGTTGACACAGTTTCCGCGGCGCTCGCCTCCGACTACCCGAACCTCGAAATCGTTGTCGTCAATGACGGCTCGAAGGACCGCACCTCGGAACTCGTGCGGCAGGAGTTCGCCCGCAATCCGCGCGTCCGTCTGATCGAACAGGTCAACCGCGGCAAGCCGGTGGCTCTGAATCATGGCCTGTCCGAGGCAACGGGCGAAATCATCATCTCGATCGACGCCGATACGATCGTTGACCCGGATGCCATTCCGCGGCTGGTGCGTCATTTCGCTGATCCGCGCGTCGGCGCCGTCGCCGGCAACGTGAAGGTGATGAACCGTAATCGCTGGATCACCCGCTGGCAGGCGCTCGAATACATCACCAGTCAAAATCTCGAAAAACGCGCTTTCGATCTCCTGAACTGCATCCCGGTCGTGCCCGGAGCGGTGGGCGCCTGGCGCGCCCAAGTGCTTCGGGACCACGGCGGCTTTTCAGGAGAGACGGTCGCCGAAGATACCGATCTGACGCTCACCATCCGGCGCGAAGGCTGGAAGATTCTCTACGACGAGGACGCCATCGGACATACCGAAGTCCCCGAAACAATTGACGCTCTCGTTCGTCAGCGTTTTCGCTGGACCTTCGGCACGCTTCAAGCCGCGTGGAAGCATCGCGACACCGCCGGCAAGCCTCGCTACGGCACGCTCGGCTGGGTCGCCATTCCCAATATTGTGCTGTTCCAGATTTTGCTGCCGCTCGTTTCCCCTGTCATCGATTTGCTCTTCCTGCTTTCGATCGCCTTGTGGGGATTGGCGCAGCTCCGCATCACGCAGTTGCCGCAGCTATGGACCTCCGCGGATGTCGAGCGTTCGCTGGTCTTCTTCGCGCTGTTCATGGCCATCGACCTCTTCACGTGCGTCGTGGCCTTCGCCCTGGAACGTCACGAGGATTGGACGCTGCTCGCGCCGTTGCTCATCCAGCGCTTTTACTACCGGCAAATGATGTACGTCGTGCTGTTCCGCGCGGTTAAAGAAGCCGTTCGCGGGCGCCCAGTCGGCTGGCGAGGCGTGGAAAGTCACCCTCATCCACCTGCGCCCGCTCCGCCGCCTCCGGCCGCCGTCCTGAAGGCGTAACTCCCACAATTTTTGCCGGCGACGAATAGCCCGTTGCCCTCTGTGTGCATCCTTCAACGTTACGTACCGTGATGGTATCATCCAGGGCGAAATGCTCCGCCAAAACCGAGCGAAGAGCCTGGGGCACTCGCCTACGCACTTTGTGGTCGATGTCCTGCACGAGATACAAGCTCTCGTACGTACCATCCCCGAAGGAGCGGCACGAGTCGGAACGAGTCGCATCGAATCGAGCCTAGAATTGTCGGGTTCAAATTTCTGGGTGACGCCAACCCGACAAGGTGCTGCGCAATTCGGTGGATATGCCCTCGCGAAAGACCTAACGCTCACTATCGGCGAGGCGCATCGCGAGTTTGTCGGCTTTGCTCGGGGCAGAAACATAGCTCCGGCTGCAGATTGGAGGGAGGAACTCCGTTGGATATGGGAGGCAGTTATCGCCGGAGGCCTCACCCAGCGGCACTACCTCGATTCAACTGGAAGGGTTATTGGCTGGGCTACTAGATTCAAGGTGAACGGCAGAGAGATGGTCTTCCGAAATGGTCGTCGCGCCGAGAAGTTGTTCGGGCAACAGAGGGTCAGGGTGGTCACTTACGAGAGTTACTTCTAGGTCGGGCGGGGCCAGCGCTCGCGGCAGGCGCTTTGGCCCTTGCGAATCGCTCTGTTCAGCCTTTCGGGAGTCGCACAACGGCTATGAGTTCTCGCAAACACGAGGAAAACGTGCCATCTTCCCTCCCCGGGTCCTGGTCGGAGAGCAGCAAGAGGCCGGGTGCCCCAGGTTTCGGTTTGAATTTGCGGGTGCCCAACGCTCGGTCTGTGAGCGCGGGGCTTCTTGTACTCCTGCTCGGCAAAAGCGAAGTGGCGAAACAAAAAGGCCCGCTCGATTCGCATCGACCGGGCCTTTGTCCGCCTCAGGAACAGCTTGACCGACATGTCACCCCGCGCAGCGTCTTAGTTTCCGCCTTGTGTCGCGCCGCGACCAATCAGAAATTCGAACTGACCCTAGAATGACCGCTGGACGTTGGCACGAGCCTCTAGTTGTGCTAAGACATTGTTGCCGCTTGGCTTGAGGTGCTGTTTCCTTTTCCCTTCGACTCGCGCGGTGCCCGGCGGGTGATCTCGCGCCTCCGGAATTGCGGCTCGGCGATCCGGGAAACTCTACATTCAAAATGGCAGCGACAAGTCCGTTATCCCAAGGTTCAGTCGTAATCAGCCCTCGTGGCGTGGAGCGCATCCGCGCCGGCCATCTGTGGGTCTATCGCAGCGACGTCCGCGAAGCCAACGCGCAGCCCGGTGCCATCGTCCGCGTCACCGACGAGCGGTCGCGCGTCCATGGCTGGGCTTTCTATAGCGATAAATCGCAGATTTCTATCCGTATGCTCACCCGCGAAGACGCGCTCATCGGGCGGGAGTTTTTCGCGCAGCGCCTTCGCCGCGCTGCTGAGTATCGCAAGCTGGTCGTTCAAAATTCGGAAGCCTATCGCCTGGTGTACAGCGAAGCCGACCTGCTGCCGTCCGTCATCATCGACCGCTATGGCGACTACCTCGTCCTGCAAACCCTCAGCCAGGGCTCGGAGCGCCTCAAACCTTTGCTGGTTGAGCTGCTCGTCGAGCTTTTTTCACCCAAAGGCATTCTCGAGCGCAACGACCCCCGCGTGCGGTTGCTTGAGGGCTTGGACCAAAAAGTCGAGATTCTTTACGGCGACGTCCCCGGCGAAATTGCCGTCAAGGAGAATGGCGTTTCATTCCTATGCGATCTGGCTAAGGGGCAAAAGACAGGCTCGTTTCTCGATCAGCGCGAAAATCACTGGGCGGCGCGAAGCTACGCGTCCGGCAACGTTCTCGACTGCTTCGGCTACCACGGTGGATTTGCTTTGACGATCGCCGATCGATGCGATCACGTCGAGTCCGTGGAAATGGCTCCCAGCGCGATCGAAATCGCGCGGCGAAACCAGAAACTGAATTGCGCCACAAACGTGACCTTTCGCGAAGGCAATGCCTTCGATGTTCTGAAGGAGCATCACGAGGCTGGTCGCCGCTTCCAGATGGTCATCCTCGATCCTCCCGCTTTCGCCAAGAACCGCGATAGCGTGGCGGCCGCGCATCGCGGCTACAAAGAGATCAATTTCCGGGCTATGAAGCTCCTGGAGCCCGGAGGCTATCTCCTGACCTGCTCCTGCTCCTACCACATAACCGAGCCTCTGTTTCTTCAGATCCTGGCAGAAGCCGCCGTTGACGCACGCAGAAACATCGCTATTTGCGAGCGTAGAACGCAGGCTCAAGACCATCCCATCCTGCTCACCATGCCTGAGACACACTACCTGAAGTGCATGATTATAAAGGCGCTAGAGTAAAAATAGATGGACGCGAAGGAACGCGCAGGTGTCCTCCGATAATACTTGACAATAACAAGCGCATATTTTATTATCACGTTGCGCTTATGTAGAGAGAAAGTCCGAGAGAGCAACATCAAGAGAGGAGACTTACCATGGCAACATCCGTTATTCGCTGGGACCCTTTCCGCAGCGTGTCTACGCTGCAGGACCAGGTAAACCGGCTATTCGAATCCAGCTTCCGAGGTCAGCCGGACGAATCGACGCTGACCACCTGGGCGCCGTCCGTTGACATTTACGAGACGGAGAACGAGCTGGTGCTGAAGGCCGATCTGCCCGAAGTCTCGGAGAAGGATATCGACATCCACGTCGA
>JASHWB010000085.1 GCA_030044295.1 Candidatus Acidiferrales bacterium | reverse complement strand
GTAATCTGCCAAATCAAAGCCTGGTTCGAAGAGGCGTTGCGTCGTGTCGACGTGGGTGTCGATGACGATGGAGCGGAAATGCAGGTCCCGCGCCTGGCGAGAGATGCCGGAATCGGAGGATTGGACTGGCACGGTCTATTCGCGAAACCGGGCACAGCATGCTGTGCCCCTACAGCTGCAACAGTGCATCAATCGTGGCCGGTGAACCACGTTTTCAGCGCGTGCCGGATCACCTGTCCGTTCATGGCGGCGATGGACTCCGTGAGCGGAATGCCCTTGGGGCAGACCTTCACGCAATTTTGCGAATTGTCGCAGTCCTGAATGCCACCCGGACCCATCAGCGCCTCCAGGCGCTCCGCGGAGTGCAGCTTGCCTGTAGGATGCATATTGAACAAGCGCACCTGGCTGATGATCGCCGCACCGACGAATTGCGTGTGCTCGTTGACCTTGGGACAAATTTCCAGGCAATTGCCGCAACTCATGCAGCGAGCCAGCGGATAGCCTGTTTCTTGCGTGGCCGGAGACATCCGAGGGCCTTCTCCGAGATCGTACGTGCCGTCGATAGGAATCCAGCAATGCGTGCGCTTCAAATCCTCAAACATCTTGGAGCGATCCACCACCAAATCGCGGACCAACGGAAACTTGCTGAGCGGTTCGAGGCAAATCGGCTGCTCCAAATTATCGACGAGCGCCGAACAGGCCTGCCGCGGCTCACCGTTGATGAGCATGGCGCAGGCGCCGCAGACTTCCTCCAGGCAATTGGCTTCGTAGCTTGCAGGTGAAGACTCGCGGCCGTCGCGCGTGACGGGACGCTCGGCTATGTCGCGCAGGCAGGTGATGACGTTCATGTGCGGCCGGTAACGAAGCTCGAATTCCTCCCACCGGGCAGGTTCGTCGGGCCGCTGCCGGCGTTTGATGCGAACGATGACGGTTTTATCGGGCATAAGAATTAGCTCGCTGCCGTGTATTTCCTTTCGCGCGGCGGAATCAACGACGTGTCCACGGGCTGGTATTCCAGGCAGATTTTGCCTAGGTCGTAGCGTGCAATCGTGGTTTTCAGCCAGTTGGCGTCGTCGCGCTCGGGAAATTCGGGCTTGTAGTGCGCCCCGCGCGTTTCGTTGCGTTCCAGAGCGCCCAAGGCGATCACCTGGGCGAGCACGAGCATGTTGCCCAGCTCGCGCGTGAAATTCAACGTCTGATTCGACCACTGCGTGCGATCCTGCAAATTAATCTTCTTATAGCGCTCGCTTAACTCGGCGAGCTTGCCGAGAGTCTTCTTGATATTCGCGTTGTAGCGGATCACCGTGACGTTTTCGGTCATCACTTCGCCCAGTTCGCGCCAGATCGTGATCGGATTTTCATTGCCCTGCTGATGTAACAACCCGTCCGTAATATCCTGCTGGCGCACGCGCTCGCGCTCGAAAACCCCGGCCGGAATACTGTCGCAGCCCTTTTCCAGATTGCGTGCGTAGCGGACCGCGGCGGGACCCGCAATCATGCCGCCATAGATGCAGGAGACCAACGAATTGGCACCCAATCGGTTCGCGCCATGATATTGATACTCGCACTCGCCCGCGGCATGGATGCCGGGAATGTTTGTCGCCTGCTGCTCGTTATCCACCCAGAGGCCGCCCATGGTGTAATGCATCGCCGGAAAAACCTTCATGGGTTCTTCGCGCGGATCGGGGCCGACGAATTTTTCGTAAATTTCGAGAATGCCTTCGAGCTTGCGATTCAGCACTTCGCGCGGTATGTGCGAGACATCGAGATAGACTGCCGGACCGCCGGGCAGTCCCATCTTCATTTCGAAGACAATCTTGTGAATGGCGCGCGTTGCGACATCGCGCGGGACCAGGTTGCCGTATTTCGGATACCACTCCTCGAGAAAATAAAAGCGTTCGTTCTGCGGAATGTCTTTCGCGGGGCGTGTGTCGCCGGGTTTCTTCGGTACCCAGACGCGGCCACCTTCGCCACGCGCCGATTCGCTCATCAAGCGGCACTTGTCCTCGCCCGGAATCGCAGTGGGATGCACCTGGATGAATTCACCGTTGGCGTACCACGCGCCCTGTTGAAAGAGCGCCGATTGTGCCGAGCCGGTGCAAACCACCGAGTTCGTCGAACGGCCGAAGATCGCGCCGATCCCACCTGTGCAGAAAATCACCGCGTCCGCTGGGAACGTCTGCACCTCCGTGGTGCGCAGATTCATCGCGCAGATGCCGCGGGCGACGCCGCTGTCGTCGAGAACCGCGGAGAGGAACGTCCAGCCCTCGAATTTTTTCACGCGGTCGATTGATTCGTGGCGGCGAACCTGCTCATCGAGCGCGTATAAGAGTTGCTGTCCCGTGGTTGCCCCGGCAAATGCCGTGCGGTGATACAGCGTCCCGCCAAACCGCCGAAAATCGAGCAGCCCTTCGGGTGTGCGATTGAACATCACGCCCATGCGGTCGAGCAGATCGATGATCGCGGGCGCGGCCTCGCACATACTCTTCACCAGGCTTTGATTCGCCAGGAAATCGCCGCCGTAGATCGTGTCGTCAAAATGTTTCCACGGCGAGTCGCCCTCGCCCTTCAAATTTTTCGCAGCGTTAATGCCGCCCTGCGCGCAAACCGAGTGCGAGCGCTTCACCGGCACGATCGAGAAGAGATCAACTGGAACGCCAAGCTCGGCGACGCGAATTGTCGCCATCAGTCCCGCAAGTCCGCCGCCGACGATGATGATCTTGGGCTGTCTCATAGATAGGTGTCGAAGGGCGTCCAGTGGAAGCGGAAACCGGCGATTATCGCGAGACCGATCACGGCGAATACAATCGCCACGCAGGCGCCGAACCATCCTGCGGCGCGCTGTGATTCAGGCGTGACTGCAAATCCCCACTTGCAGGAGAAATTCCACAAACCGTTTCCCAGGTGAAACGACGCAGCCAGGATCCCAATCGCGTAAATCGCCACGATCCACGGATTCGCCATGGCATGCGCGATATCGGCGTAGGTGGTTTTGCCGTGGCTCAGAAAGCGAACTGTCCACACATGATAGCCGATGAACGCGAAAACTATGATTCCCGTCCAACGCTGCAGCACGTACAGCCAGTTGGTCATCCACGGATGCCCGATCGCGTTGGCCTTGCCGTTCCACCAAATGTACAGTCCGTAGCAACCGTGAAAGAGGATCGGAAGCCATATCAGCAAAAATTCAAGGGGAATGCGCCACGGTACCGTTTCCAGTTTCGAGGCGATGTAGTTGTATTTATCCGGACTAACGAGCGCGTAACTGTTTTCGAAGAAATGTTCCGCCAAATACGCGCCGATGGGAACGATGCCGCTGAGAGACTGAAGTTTATCGAGAAAAAAACTGGTCCGGGTCACACCGACTGCAGATGCCATGCACGCTCCGAGATCAGACTCCTCGCGCAGCGGATGTTTATGAATGCTTTTTCGTGATTTCGCCGGCTGCGCTGGTGAAAAATTCTGTCAACGATTGCTACAGTGCAGTATAGGCGACGTGGAGAAGATTCGCAAGACGCGCCACGAAAATGGCCCCCAAATATGCAGTCGCACAGCGCGCAGCCGCGGATTTTCCGCGGCCGTTTCGGCGTAATTCCTTACATGGATTGTGATAGACTCCGCCCCGCAAACTTGCGCGCTTTCCACGTCAAATGGCCAGCGAACACATCGGCGAACTGAAAAAGTGGGTCAGCGAACTCGCGCGCGTGGGCGGCGAGAGAGAGACCGTAAGGCTGAACCGCGCCGCCGAGTTGATCTCGAAAAACTTCGGAGTGCGCCCGCACGAAGTGGCGATCCTGGGATTGACGCCAAATGAGCGCGGGCTGCGCTTTCTAGCGCCGGACAATCTCCGCCCAGTGGGGGAAATCCCGCTGACCAGCATCAATTCCCTGGCGGTGCGGACGGCGCGCGACCGCCGGCCAGAAGTGGTGAATCATTTCGCCATGGTGCCGCACGCCTCGGTTTTCGAAGGCGTACCGCTCGGCGAAGAAGGACGCGCGGAGCCGATCCAGAAAATCATGAGCGCACCCATCCTGCTGGGCACTCGCGTCGTGGGCGTCGTGCAAGTCTCGCGAAAGGCACGCGAAATGTCGGACGCGGGCCCGGACTTCACCCAAGC
>JASHWB010000084.1 GCA_030044295.1 Candidatus Acidiferrales bacterium | reverse complement strand
ATAAAAACGGGAGGCAAAAGCCTAACGGCTCCTACCTCCCGGGGTGGGTGGGGTTTGTTGCCAGACACCCAGTAGGAATTTTGGTGTTCCGCGCCTGGGCATCCTAGCAAACCGGCTTTCAGCCGGTGCCACGTATAAGCCACACTTACCACGCGCCGAACGAGGGTGTCAACTTCTATCGTCTGTCATTCATGGTCACAGGGTTAGTCGCCCGAGGACCTACTGCGGGCCTCGACCTGGGTACTAGGCCGGCGGTCGAGCGCCTCCCGTACTCGACGCGCCAGTTCGCGCGGAGAGTACGGCTTTTGCAATATCGGCGAGCCGCCCTCACCAGCGCAGTCGAGTTGCGAAACATCCCGGCTGTAGCCGGTTGATAGGAGTACCGGCAATTCCGGCTTTTCTTCGTGGAACCTCGCGACGACCTCTGTCCCGGTGAGCTTGGGCAGCATGACGTCGAGCAATGCAAGTTGGACCTGCTCTCGGTTCCCCGTGAATTGGCGCATAGCCTCTTCGCCATCGCCGGCCAAGATGACGCGATAACCTAAGGCAACCAGCGTCTCGTGCGCCACTTGGCGCAGCGCTTCATGGGGCTCCGCGATCAGGATGGTTTCTGATCCGCGCGGCATGGGACCGGAATCGCCGGCGGCTTCTGCTTTAGGAGCTTCCGTGCTCACCGGAAAGTACGCGCGAAACGTGCTGCCATCGCCCAATTCGCTCTGAACCTGCATAAACCCTCCGTGCTGCGTCACGATTCCGTACACCGTCGCGAGCCCGAGCCCCGTTCCCTTTCCCAGCTCCTTTGTCGTGAAAAACGGCTCAAAGATGCGTTCGAGTGTAGCCCGATCCATTCCTGTCCCTGTATCAGTCACGGACAAAACGGCGTAGTTTCCCGGGTGAGCCTGCGGCTGAATCGCGCAAAATTCGCGGTCTAGGACCACGTTTGAGGTTTCCACCACCAGAGCGCCGCCGCCCGGCATCGCGTCGCGAGCGTTGATGCACAAATTCATCAGGACCTGCTCGATCTGTACGGGATCGGCGCGAACGACTGCGAGGTCGGGCGTCAGTTCCGCTTTAATTTCGATGTTACGCCCGATCACGTTTTCAAGGAGGCTAAGCGTCTCGACTGCCACTTGATTCAAGTCGATCGTGCGCGGTTCCAAAATTTGGCGGCGGGCGGACGCCAGCAACTGCTTCGTCAGTGCGGCGGCGCGATTGGCCTGCTGTCGTACTTTTTCGAAATGCCGGTGAAGCCGCGAGCTGGCATCGGTCTCGTCAATGCCCAAATCCGCCCATCCTATGATTGCCCCAATCATGTTATTGAAATCGTGCGCGATGCCGCCTGCCAGCTGGCCGATCGCTTCGAACTTCTGCGCCTCCACCAGCTGTTTCTCGAGCTTCAAACGCTCCGTCACGTCCTCCGCTATGATTTCCACGCATGGGTCTTCCCGGCCGGGATCCTTCACCCTGCGGCCGTTTAATCGCACGGAAATCAGTTTGCCGTCCTTTCGGCGCCACTCGACCACAGCATCGACCCGGCCATTCTGCGAATGGTCGTTGTGCACGCGATCGCAAGCGATTGGATCAGCGTAAAACTCGCAGGAATTTTTCACCGTAAGCAAGTCTTGCTCGGAATCGTAGCCAAGCATGGTGACGAGCGCCGGATTTACGAACAGAAGCTCGCCATTGGCGGTGACCCAGTAAATGCCATAGGTCGCGTTGTTGACCAGCCCACGGTAGCGAGCTTCGCTTTCGCGCAACGCAGCGATCGCCTGCAGTTCCGCGGCTCGCAGTTCCGTTTCTTCGCGCGCCCGCTGAAGCGCCGCCGGCAGGCGCGCCATATTCTCCTTCAGGATGTAATCCGTGACCCCAAGTTTCAGGCATTGGACCGCAAGTTCATCGCCTAGCGTCCCAGTGAGCAGGATCACCGGAATATCCGGTGCGTTTTCGTGAACGGTTGTAAGAGCGTCCATCCCCGTCCATCCCTTCATTCGGTAATCGGAAATCACCACGTCGAAGCGGGATTCACCGAGCTTTCGGACGAATTCATCCCTCGTCGAGACCGTTTCGGCCTCAAAACTGATCCCGGACTTCCGGAGCCCTCGAAGGCAGAGCTCCAGATCATTGGGATCGTCCTCCGCGATGAGCAGACGAAACAATTTCGCTTTGGTAGCACCGCTGCTGGAAGAAGTCTCGGACATGGAAATCAGGTCCTCTCCGAGACGTTCGAATTCGTTTGCGGCCACACCGGGCCGGGATTCCAGAAATAGCGAACTCCATGAGGCACGTTGTACCCCTCCACAATCGAGCTTGTCGCCGCCTAAAGCGCGAATTGACTAGCTTCGCGGAAGGAGAGGACTTCGCGCAGGCTAAATCGTCCGCGAACCACGCGGATCAACACAGATTTCGGAAGGGGGAATTCTATTTTGAGCGCGCTGGAACCAAAGTCAAGCCGCCGTCGCCGATGGGTAAACCTCCGGCTGGCCCTTTGCGACCGCTATCCGCGCCGGTCTGGCGGGATGTAGCTGCGCAAGTCGTGTCCCAGATAGATTTGGCGTGGACGCGCGATTTTCTGCTCGGAATCGAGCAGCATTTCTTCCCATTGCGCGATCCACCCGGAAGTCCTTGGTATCGCGAACAGCACGGGGAACATCGTCATCGGGAAACCCATCGCCTGATAGATCAGGCCCGTATAGAAATCCACGTTCGGATACAGACGCCGCGTGACAAAGTAATCGTCTTCCAGCGCGATACGCTCGCATTCCAATGCGATATCGATCAGCGGATTGCGCCCCAGCACATCGAACACTTCATACGCGATGCGTTTCACGATCTTGGCACGAGGATCGTAGTTTTTATACACACGGTGTCCGAAGCCCATCAGCAGCTTCTCTCCAGCCTTCACGCGTTTGATGTAAGCACCCACATTGTTCACGGAACCGATCTCGACCAGCATGCGCAGCACTTGTTCGTTCGCCCCGCCGTGGAGAGGACCGTAGAGCGCCGCGGTGGCGGCCGCCGTAGCCGAATACGGATCGACGTGCGAGCTTCCCACCCCTCGCATCGCCGTCGAAGAACAGTTCTGCTCGTGATCGGCGTGCAGAATGAACAAAATGTCCAGCGCGCGTTCGAGCGTCGGATTGGGCCGGTACTGCAATTCCGTGGTCCGGAAAAGCATGTTCAGGAAATTGCCGCAATAACTCAGATCATTGTCGGGGTATACAAAGGGCATGCCTAGGCTATGGCGATAAGCGAATGCGGCTAGCGTAGGCATCTTCCCGATCAGCCGGTACGTTTGCTTGCGCCGCGACTCCGGATTAAAAATATCTTTCGCGTCGGGGTAGAACGTGGAGAGCGCCGCA
>JASHWB010000083.1 GCA_030044295.1 Candidatus Acidiferrales bacterium | reverse complement strand
CGGTGTTGCGCGATACCAGCGACGGCGCGTTCGGGCACACCAGATTTCGCGAGCACCCTCAGCACCTGGCTTTCGGTGAGAAAAGCGTTGTCTAGAGCCAGCTTGATGGCTTGCGGATGGCCCTCCGCAAGGAGCGCTCCGGCCACGCGCGAAGGGCCGCGGCGCGCGAGCGTCAGTTTTTCACCGACGGGCAAATGGGGCACTCGAGCAAGGATGGCTTCTTCCGCGGCGCGGCGAATGTCCGCAGGAGCCGACGGCAGCAGCGCGAGGCGCGCCAAGTCGAAAAGGAACAATTGGCGCAATATGGAAAGAGCGATGCGTTTTGGCGTGCGTGGGTGACGAGCGAGGGCGAGGCGCACCGCTTCCCGCGACGCCCACTTTGCTTCGGCAGCGATGGCGCCTAAGACCTTTGCAGATACTTCGAGGCGATCGAGAAGCGCAGTAACGTGTAGCTCTTCGAGATTGGGGTTTTCGAGGACAGCGAGAAGGACTTTCTCGCGTGCGTCATGAACCACAGATTGCAGCTCGTCCGCGGATGCAGAGCGCGCATGCTCGGCATCCGCTTCGGCTTGAGGTGGCATTTCGCTTCGTGCGGGAGGGTTCGTACGAGCGCTCCAAATCGTTGGCCGGCGGGAAACAGAGTTTCCCGTAGCCCTTTCGGCCGCCATTTTACACCCTGCAATCGCCCCGGGACGATAGTTCGGGGACTTGCGAACGAAACACACGCGCGCGGCGCGATTGTGGCGCGTGAGAAGCGTGCTCTATACTGCTCGAAAATGGGACTGCAAATGAACAACTCTGCCGACCGGCACCGTGCGCGGTTCCGCGTTCCGGCTGCGACCCGCGACCGTTCATGAATACTCCGAAGCGCAAGGGAAAGAGCGCACGTGGGCGGCGGCCGCTAACCGGCTCTGCAAGATCATGGGTCGAGCGCACGCTCGCGAAGATGAGTTTGCGCGAAAAAATCGGGCAGATGTTGATGGTGCCGTTCTTCGGCGGGTTTCAGGCGGCGGAGAGCGCGGAATACAGAGCGGTGCTGCGGCAAGTCGAAGATAACCGCGTAGGCAGCTTGATTCTGCACACCGAGCGAGGGCCGCTGGGAATCCGGCGCAGCCAGGTGTATTCGACGGCGGTGATCGCAAACGAGCTGCAGCGCAGGGCGAAAGTGCCTCTTCTGATCGGCGCCGATTTCGAGCTCGGTACCAGGATGCGGATCGACGAAGGCACCGCTCTTCCTTCACCGATGGCGATTGCCGCCACTGGCAACGCAAAGCTAGCGTACGAAGCGGGACAAATTACCGCGCTTGAGGCGCGAGCGGCGGGGGTGCATTGGGCATTCGCGCCAGTTGCCGACGTGAACAACAATCCTGGCAATCCGATCATAAACCTGCGGGCGTTCGGTGAAGACGCGCGCGAAGTAGCGAACTATGTGGCGGAATACGTTCGCGGAGTGGAAGAAAACGGAGCGCTCGCGACAGCAAAGCATTTTCCCGGACATGGAAACGTGACTGTGGATTCGCACCTGTCGCTGACGGTGGTTCCGGGCGCCCGGGCGGAACTGCAGCGCAATGAGTTGTTGCCCTTTCGCGCGGCGATTGCCGCGGGTGTCAGTTCAATTATGCCGGGACATTTGGCTGTGCCAGCGCTCGAGCCGGACTCAAACGTACCGGCGACGCTTTCGCGAAGAATTCTTACCAGCCTGCTCCGCGATGAAATGGAATTCGGCGGGCTCATCATCACGGACGCGATGGACATGGGCGGCGTGACGACTCTTTTTCCGCCGGGAGAGGCCGCAGTGCGGGCGGTGGAGGCCGGCGCGGACGTCATCCTGATGCCGCCGGTGCCGGATGCGGCGCTTATAAATATCGAGGAGGCGGTGCGCGCTGGGCGAATTGCCGTTGGGCAGATTGACGCGTCCGTGCGAAGAATCTTGGCGGCGAAGGCACGGCTGGGTTTGCATGATCGGTGCCTAGTCGACGTCGATCAACTCACCGAGCGATTTGCGCTGCCGGAATTCGAGGAGCGAGCACAGGAGATCGCCGACCGCGGAGTGGTGCTTCTACGCGACGATCAACACCTGCTGCCGATAGATTCGACCAAGCCGCTGCGCGCTCTGCTGGTGGCGCTTTCCGGTGACCGAGACGCCTGCCCTGCAGAGACGTTTGCGCCGGAAATCCTCCCCCGGGTGGACTCGCTGACCGTGCTGCGAGCCGACACGCACTTCTCGAACGTCGGAATGCTCAAGTTGCCGCCGCCGGGGTCATACGACGTGGCCATCGCAGCGCTATTCGTGCGCGTGGCGGACCGCAAAGGCCACGTCGGCTTTCCCGAGGACCAGCGCGCGTTCGTGAATCGGCTGATCGAAGCAGGAAAGCCGGTTGTGGTTGCTGCGTTTGGCAGCCCGTACCTGATCGAGCGCTTTCCAAACGCGAAGACGTGGCTCGCCGCGTTTTCAGCGAACAGCGTGGCGCAGAAAGCGGCTGTGCGGGCGCTCTTTGGCCAAACAGCGATCGGCGGAAAGATTCCGGTCACTGTGCCGGGCGTCACCGAACGCGGCGCGGGCATCTCCGTGAAAGCGAGTCCGATGAGGGTTCGGCCCGCTTCGTCGCAGTTCCGCGAAGTGCTGCAGCCTGCGTACGCGGTGCTGAATCGCGCGGTGAGCGACGGAGCGTTTCCCGGTGGAGTGCTTGCCGTCGGGCGGAATGGCGACGTCGCGATTCATGCGTTCGGGAAGCTGACGTATGAAGCCAAAGCGCCGCGAGTAACGGCAGATACGATCTACGACCTGGCATCGCTGACGAAGCCCATCGTGACGACGACGGCGGTGATGATGCTCGCCGACGCGAAGCAGATTGATCTGGAAGCGCCGGTCTCGCGATATTTGCCGGAATTTGCGTCCGGAGCGACCTGCGACCCACGCCCGGATTGGCGAGCGCGGGTTACGGTACGCGCCTTGCTGCTCCATACGGGGGGGCTGGCCGCGCATCGAGATTTCTTTAAGGAGACGAAGGCCAGGCAGGTGGTGATCGAGCGCGTAATCTCCGAGCGACTGCTGCGCGAACCGGGCACGCAGATCGAATACTCAGATCTCGGATTCATTTTGCTGGGAGCAATCATCGAAGAGCTTACCGGGCAGACGCTGGACACATTCGCGCGAGAGCGCATTTTTGCGCCGCTCGGGATGGCGGATTCGATGTTCAAGCCGCCCAAAAGCCTGCACGGACGGATCGCTCCGACAGAAAAAGACGCCGCCTACCGCAAACGCTTGGTACATGGCGAAGTGCACGATGAAAATGCTTGGGCGATGGGTGGCGGCGCCGGACACGCGGGATTGTTTTCGACCGCGCGAGATGTGGCTGCGTTCGCGCAAATGATGCTGAATGGGGGCGTTTACGCGCATCGTCGGCTGGCGAGGCGGGCGACCGTCGAAGAGTTCACGAATCGACAAGCAATCGGCAACTCGGCACGCGCACTGGGATGGGACGTGCCCGTCGCGCCGTCTTCATCGGGGCGCTATTTTTCGGAGCGAACCTACGGTCACACCGGGTTCACGGGAACGTCTCTGTGGATCGATCCCGAGCGGGAGCTGTTCGTTGTGCTGCTGACCAATCGCGTGCATCCTACGCGCGGGAACGAGAAGGTCCGTCAGGTGCGGCCGGTGGTACACGATGCGATCATGGAAGCGCTCGGTCTCGCGGGGATGGCGCGCGACAGGAGTCGATGATGCAAACAACAATTTCGCTGGATAGCGCGCCGGGTCGCCGACTTTGCAACCGTGCCGACATAATGTTTGGGCGCACGCGGGGCGAGCGTTGAAATCAACGAAAACGGAGCGACGAAACCCCCGTTCGCGCGGAATCGACCGGAAGTCCACTCTCGCGATCCTGCGCGTGCTGAATGGCGAGGACGCGCGGGTGGCTGGCGCGGTCCGGCGGGAGCTGCCGAAGATCGCGCGCGCGGTGGACGCAATCGTCAGCGCGCTGCGAAGCGGGGGGCGCCTGATCTACGTCGGCGCAGGAACAAGCGGACGGCAGGCTGTGCTGGACGCCGCAGAATGCCCGCCGACGTTCGGCACGCCGCAGAAAATGGTGCAGGCAATCATCGCGGGGGGCGACCGAGCGGTGCGGTTCGCGTCGGAGGATGCGGAAGATTCGGCGGAAAATGGAGCACGGGAGCTTCGGCGCGCTGGTGTTTCGAGTCGCGACGTTGTCGTAGGAATTTCGGCGAGCGGCACGACGCCGTTCGTGTTGGGCGCGCTGCGATTCGCACGATCGAAAGGCGCGACAACGATCGCGCTGGCCTCGAATCCCGGAGCAGCGGTCACACGCGGCGCGGGTATTGCAATCGAGCCGGACACGGGCCCGGAGGCGATTTCAGGATCGACGCGGTTAAAGGCCGGCACGGCGCAAAAGATGGTCCTGAACATGCTTTCAACAGCATCGATGGTGCGGCTCGGCCGGGTTTACAACAACTGGATGATCCACCTGGCGCTGACGAACGGCAAGTTGCGGCGGCGCGGGACGCAAATATTGAGGGAAATAACAGGCGCGAGCGCGTCCGCGGCGGAACACGCCCTGCGTCAGACGGGACACGATTTGCCGGCGGCCATTGTGATGCTGAAGACGGGTGCGAATGCCCCGGAGGCACTCAGGGCGATTCGAGAAACCGGCGGCGACGTGCGGCAGGCGATTGAAATGGCAACGCACGCTGAAAGTCGAGCGAAGAGCAGGAAATAGCGGCATGGACCAATTCAGAATTCAGGGCGGGCAAAAGTTACATGGCGAGGTGCGCATCAGCGGCGCAAAAAATGCGGCTCTGCCCGCCATGGCCGCCGCGCTGCTGACACGCGAGCCTGTCCACCTGCGGAACATACCGCACGTGCGCGACATCATCACCATGGCCAAGCTGCTGGCCCACATGCGCTGTCGCGTGGAAAGCCCGGATATTCCGCCGAGCGCGTTTACGATTCAGGCGGAAACCGTTTCGCACGCAGAAGCGCCGTATGAACTGGTGAAAACGATGCGCGCGAGCGTGCTGACGTTGGGACCCCTGCTGGCGCGATTCGGACACGCGCGCGTGTCGTTGCCTGGTGGTTGCGCGATCGGCGCGCGGCCAATCGATCTGCACATTCAGGGGCTCGAAGCGCTGGGCGCGACGATTTCTCTGGATCACGGCTACGTGCAGGCGCGGGCGGAGAAGCTGCGCGGTGCGCGGTTCCGGTTCCCAAAGATCACTGTCACGGGCACGGAAAACGTGTTGATCGCGGCGGCGCTCGCAGAAGGCGAAACGATTCTGGAAAATGCCGCGCTCGAACCCGAGATCGCTGATCTCGCGGAGCTGCTCGTCAAAATGGGCGCGAAGATCGAAGGCGCAGGCACGCCGACGATTCGCGTGGAGGGCGTGAAAGAATTGCACGGCGCGGAGCACACCATCATTCCCGACCGGATCGAAGCGGGCACGTTTTTGATAGCCGGCGCGATGGCCGGCGGCGAAATCACTCTGACGCATTGCGCGCCGCACCATCTGAGCGCGATGATCGCAAAATTGCGCGAGTGCGGCGTCGATATCCGCTGCGATGCGAATGACAAATCCATACTGCACGTACGCGCGCCGAAAAGGCTACTCGCGGCGGATCTGGCCACCGAGGAGTATCCCGGCTTCGCGACCGACATGCAGGCGCAGTTCATGGCGCTGGCGACACAGGCGGAAGGCGTCTCGCACATTCGCGAAACGATCTTCGAGAACCGCATGCTGCATGCCGTCGAGCTGATGCGCATGAGTGCGAATATCAAAATGGAAGGAAACTGCGCTGTAGTGACCGGTCCCACGCCATTGACCGGCGCACCAGTGACGGCTTCGGATTTGCGCGCCAGCGCTGGGCTGGTTCTTGCAGCGCTCGTCGCGAACAACACCACGATCATCGACCGCGTTTATCACATCGACCGCGGCTACGAGCGCATCGAGCAAAAGCTGCGCGCGCTGGGCGCGTCCATCGAGCGCGTCTCACCAGCCGGATCGGCAGCTTAGGCACCCTCGGCGCGACTGTTGAGTTCAATTTGGATATGTAATCTGTGGTGGGGGAAGCGAATGACGACAAACTATCGGCCGCAGTTGAAATCCCACGCGTTAATCGGATTGATCGCGATAGCGTTTGTCTGGATCTTTCCGTTTCGTGCAGTTTTCGCGGCCTGCATGTTGCCCGTTCCAACAGCGTCTTGCGAGTTCTTGAACAGCGACGCGGTGTTTGTCGGTACCGTCGTTTCAATCAAGGTTGCGCCTGCGCGCGGCGATGAATACGCAGGCTGGCTTTATAATCTCAAGGTGCAAGAGTTGTTCCGCGGTCCTCATATGAAAACTATTCAGGTATTCACAGAAGCAAGTAGCGGCGAATTTCCGTTGGACCGCGAGAAAACGTATCTGATCTTCGCTTACGAATACAATTCGCGCCTCGAAATCACTAACTGCGGAAATTCCTGCCCGCTTTCCAACGCCCGCCCCGCTCTCCGCGAACTGCAGAAACTCCAAATTCCCAAGGACGCTGTAGTCGAAGGCAACATCTCTTTGCTAGGCGATCCGAACGCTGCTGGACAACGGAAGGGTGTCGGCGGCGTCCGCATAACGGTGCGATCCGATGCCGCCAGCTTCAACGCCGTTACGGACCGCGCCGGGTGGTTCCATGTCCATGTTCCTCCCGGAACGTACTCGGCGCGGGTCGAGCAGGTCCATGACGGGAAAATCGTTCCGTGGGGACTGTCGGAAGACCCAAGCTACTTTGAGGCGCGCGGGGCGTTGCGTCGGTCTCCGATTCGCTGAACGACCTGATGAGTGAAGCCGGGCGAAGTATCCAAGCTCCTAATCAGGCGTCGAGCAACTGCGCCTAAAATCGGAAAGGGAGCGATCGCTCCCTCTCGGACTTCAGCATTCGGCTGGCCCAATGCGACCTCCGACGCAGCGTTGAACGCGTAGCGGCAGCGCGACGCAAAGGACGGCCGTCGTGGGTGTTAGCCCCCGGCGGCTTCGCTCTTTGGCTGCTGCTTATCGCGCTGCTCGCGAAGGACGGCTTTGCGGCTGAGGCGAATCTTGTTGCCCTCGATGGCCAGCACCTTCACCATGATCTGATCGCCTTCCTTGAGTGCGTCGCGAACCGAGCGGATGCGCTGGTCGGCAATTTCGCTGATGTGCAGCAAGCCGTCCGTGCCGGGGAATAGCTCGACGAAGGCCCCGAATTCCGCGATGCGCACGACGGTGCCGAGATAAGTCTTGCCTATTTCGGCGGTCGCGGTCACGTCCTGAATCATCTTCAGCGCGGCTTCGGCGGCGGTGCCGTTGCTGGCGAAGACGTGCACTTTACCGTCATCCATCACGTCGATCTTCACGCCCGTCGACTCGGTGATGGAGCGGATTTTCTTTCCGCCAGGACCGATCAGGTCGCGGATTTTGTCCGTGGGGATCGTGAGCATGTGGAGGTGCGGCGCGTAGGTGGAAATTTCCGCACGCGCGGTGGAAATGGTGCGCTCCATGGTGTCCAGGATTTCGAAGCGCGCCTTGCGGGCCTGCGCCAGCGCTTCGCGCATGATCTGAGGGCTCACGCCGGTGACCTTGATATCCATCTGCAACGCGGTGATTCCCTGCCGCGTGCCGGCAACTTTGAAGTCCATGTCGCCGTAGTGATCTTCGGCGCCGGCGATGTCGGTCAGGATGGCGTACTTTTCCTCTTCCACAACGAGACCCATGGCGATTCCAGCGCAGGGCGATTTCAGCGGCACGCCTGCGTCCATCAGAGAGAGCGAAGCGCCGCAGACGCTGGCCATGGATGAGGAGCCGTTGGATTCCATGATGTCGGAGACGACGCGCATGGCGTACGGGAACTCCGCTTCCGGTGGAATGAGGCTGGCGACCGCGCGTTCAGCAAGAGCGCCGTGGCCGATTTCGCGGCGGCCAGGGCCGCGCAGAAACTTCACTTCGCCGACGGAAAACGGCGGGAAATTGTAATGCAGCATGAAGCGCTTGAACGCTTCGTCCTCGAAGAGCAGGTCGAGGCGCTGCTTATCTTCCTTGGTGCCCAGAGTGGTGGTGACGAGCGCCTGAGTTTCGCCGCGTGTGAAGAGCGCCGAACCGTGGACGCGCGGCAGTACGCCGATTTCGCAGGTGATCGGACGAATCTGGTCGAACTGGCGCGCATCGGGACGCCGGCGGCGGACCAGCATATCGTCGCGGAAAATGCGCTCGCGCAGGCGTTCGAACGCGCGATAGGCGAGCTTCCGCTTGTCTTCGTCTTCTTCGGGAACTTCCGCGAGGATTTGCTCCTTGATGGCGTCCACGCGGGCGTAGCTTTCGAGTTTGGGATATTTTGCGGTGTCGAGCGCATCGCGCAACTGCTCGCCGTACTTCGATTTGATCTGCGCGTAGAGCGCCTCGTCAAATTCGGGCGGCTTGACTTCACGTTTCTTGGCGTTGACGCGGCTGCCGAGTTCGCGGATCGAGGCGACGATCCTTTTGATTTCGGCGTGGCCGAAATCGAGCGCATCGGCCATGGTGTCTTCGGAAACTTCCAGCGAGCCCGCCTCGACCATCACGATCGCGTCTTCTGTGCCGGCGATGATCAGGTTCAGCAGGCTGGTTTTCTGCTCGGCGACCGTCGGATTCACCACCAGCTTGCCATCGAGCAATCCTACGCGGACGCAGGCCATGGGCCGCGTGAACGGAATCGTGGAAATGTAGAGCGCGGCGGAAGCGGCGGTCACGGCGATCACGTCGGGATCGTTTTCGCTGTCGGCGGAGAGCACCATGGCGACGACTTGCGTTTCCGTAGACCAGCCGTCCGGAAACAGCGGGCGCAACGGACGGTCGATCAGGCGCGAGGTCAAGATTTCGCGCTCCGTGGGGCGGCCTTCGCGCTTGAAAAATCCGCCGGGAATCTTTCCGGCAGCATATGTGTATTCACGGTAATCGACCGTGAGCGGGAGAAAATCCTTTTCGGTGGCGTGCGTATCCATGCACGCGGTAGAGAGGATTACAGTGTCGCCATAACGGGCCACAACGGCGCCGTGCGCTTGGCGAGCCATCTTGCCGGTCTCCAGGGTGAGCTGGCGTCCTCCGAGTTCTAGTCCTACTTGTTCAAACATCCTTCACGTCCTTCTCTCCCGGTTCGCCGGGATAGGGTCATCAGCTTTCGTAACTGAAAAGTTTTCGAGGCAGCATCTTAAAGGGAAAAGAGCTAGCGATCGGGTTCGTTAGTCGACACACCACGAAGCGGGGCGCGATTTCGCACATCCACGCCACGGCTCGCAGCTCCGGTTTTGGCGGTTTTGGAAAGCGCGGCAGAAAGAGCCGCTCAGGAATTCGGCGCTATTTGCGCAAACTGAGTCGTGCGACAATCTCGCGATACCGATCTGGGTCGCGCCGGTTCAGATAATCCAGCAGCCTCCGGCGCTTGTTGACCATCATGATCAACCCGCGACGCGAGGCGTGATCTTTCGCGTGGGACTGGAGATGTGTGGTGAGGTAGTTGATGCGTTCGCTGAGTAGCGCGATCTGTACTTCCGGCGATCCTGTGTCCTTCGGGTGTACCCTGTATTGCTCGATCAGGCCGGCCTTGGCTTCGCTCAACTCACCCCTCCATCTGAAACGTTACGGCCCTGTCCTATTTCTATTTGCCTCTTCAAGATACAAAAATGCTAGCACAGTGGGAGTGTCGTGCAAAGGAAAATTACAGTGCGAACGCGAAGTCGCTGAAGCCGAATTTGAGCTGCAGCGAACACTCGCGCTCGCGTCAACCTAGTCCGGTTACGTATGCGAGGTTCTTCTACTGCGTTCTGTGCACCAAAGACAGGAATTCGTCCCGCGTCTGCTTGTTCTCGCGAAACGCGCCCAGCATGGCACTGGTGACCGCTGCCGAGTGCTGCTTTTCCACGCCGCGCATCACCATGCAAAGA
>JASHWB010000082.1 GCA_030044295.1 Candidatus Acidiferrales bacterium | reverse complement strand
TCGCCGCCGTTGCACGCACGGGCCTTGACCCCAACGCGTGGGTCACTGGCGGCTGGGTCGATATCGGCCGCATTCTCGGCGGCGAAGCGCTCGCCATCGCTATCACCGTCGCCGCCGTGATCGGCTCGATCGGAACGTTTGGCGGCCTGATGATGTCGTTCACACGCCTGCCTTCGGTGATGGCTGCCGACGGCTTTCTGCCGAAACTTTTCACGCGGGAAAGCTCGCGGAACGGCACGCCGTGGGTGTCCGTAATTGCGTGCGCGGTGTTCTGGGCGCTGTGCTTCCCTCTCGGATTCGAGCACAGCTTGTTGCTCGACGTTCTGCTTACCGGCCTCAGCGTTCTGCTCGAATTCTGGGCGCTTGTCGCGCTCCGAATTCGCGAGCCGAATCTAAGGCGCCCTTATCGGGTTCCTGGTGGGCTTTTCGGCGCGATCGCCATCGGCGTGCCGCCTGTGGCCCTCATGGTCGCCGCGCTCGTGCGCGACCGCCACGAATTCGTTGGCCACACCAGCGAGCTGGCGATCGGCCTCGCGATCATCGCTGCGGGGGCCGTGCTCTACTATTTCTCGCTCTTAATGCGCCATAAAAACCACGCCCGAGAATAACGCATTTGCGGTCGGGCGGCCGTCGTTGTCTGGCGCGCTCATGTTATGCTGCATCGAAATGCGGGAACCTGTTGCCGGTGACGCTGAATTCATGCGCGCGGCGCTCGACGAAGCACGAGCTGCAGCGGCCCGCGGCGAAGTGCCCGTTGGCGCGGTCGTGGCGCTCGAGGGGCGCATCGTCGCGCGCGCGGGCAATCGCACCATCGGCGATTGCGACCCCACCGGGCACGCGGAAATCATCGCGCTACGCGATGCCGCGCAAATTATTGGGAACTATCGACTTGCGGGCGCGGCGATCTACGTAACAATCGAGCCCTGCGCGATGTGCGCCGGAGCCATGATTCAGGCACGAGTCGGTCGCCTCGTGTACGGCGCGGACGACCCGAAGGCAGGCGCCGTACACTCGTGTTTTTCGATTCTTGATTCTCCTAGGCTTAATCATCGCGTCGAAGTGACTGCCGGAGTTCTGGCTGCTGAAGCCGTCGCACTGCTCCAGGAGTTTTTTGCAGCGCGACGGTAGCCGACTCGCCGCGCGAAAGCGAATAACAGGTGAATAAATTCCCGCTGCAACTGATGCAGGCTTCCTGCACCAAAAGCGGCTCTAAAGGTGCCGCTAACGGGCAGTATCGCGTGATTTTTGCCCTGGAAAATGCCGGCCTAAAACGCTTCCATCGCGGGCCTCTTTTTCGCGAGCTAACCCCGCATAGGGCGGCTCCTGAACTCAAAACGGAACCTGGCTGACCGGGCGACGCCCGGCACGCGGCTCAATTTTCGGCTCCCGTACCGAGCGGATTTGATACGATGTCGGCCAGCAAGCGGCGCTGCGCCGCCTGTCCCGTTCAAGAGGGGGGACCGGCACAGAGAAACCGAAGGCTGAACCGATGCCAGCCACTACGCAGAGGATTTTTGTTGGACCGAGCGCCGAAGTCCCAGAGGGCGGCCGCCTGGTCGTGGACGTGGCGGGAATGACCGTGGGCATCTTTCGCTTTCAAGGCAGGCTGTACGCGTATCAGAACCGCTGCGCGCACCAGGGCGGGCCGGTGTGCCAGGGGAAAATCGTGCCACGCGTTACGGAAGTGATCGACGAGAATGGGGCGAGCCGCGGATTCACCTTCGACGAAACACGGCTGCACATCGTCTGCCCGTGGCATGGCTACGAATACGACATTCAGACGGGTACGCACCCCGGCAAGCCGACGGCGAAGTTACTCCGCGTCGCAGTGGAAGAAAATCCCAGCGGGATCTATGTCAGCGTCTGAGGCCAATCCGCGGTTGGACGATTTGACGCGCGCGGTTCACGAGCGCATCGCAGCGACGGCGGAAGCGGGCCAAATCGGGCGCGTACCGCCCGAGGATGTGACCGCGCTGCTGACGGAAGCGGTGCGATTGTACGCGGCGGTGACCGAGGAAATCGAACGCGAGTTTCCGCCGATTGATGCGTCGATTTCGACGACGGAGGCGATGGTGGTGGCGTGCGCGCTGCTGCGGGCGCATCGACTGAATCCGTTTGATTTGGCGCTGTGGTTTTCGCGGACGGCGCGACGGTCAAGTACGGATGCGCAGCCCTAAAAGAGCAGATCCCTCACCCTGATTCCCGGCACAGACTGCCGGGACTCGGTTCGGGATGACAAAGGCAGCGGCACTCGCGAGGAGTCGATTGAACAAGCAACATCCGCACCCTTCGCAAGCAACGCGAAGGATGCGGCACCCGGAAAATCAAAGTCTGAATCGGGAAATGCAATGAGTATCGAAGACAAAGCGGTTGAAACGATGAATGGCAGCAGCACCGCGGCGAAGCATCCGGTGCAGCAGATCACCACGAAGACCGACTCGCGCGAGATTTTAGCGAACGCGCGCCGCGACATCGACCGCTACAAGCTGCATGACTACTTCATCGTGGACGTGGACTCGCATCACGTGGAGTTCGATTCGTGGTCGGAGATTCTGGAACATCTGGAAAACCCGGTCCTTCGCCACAACGCTCAGGAGATGGTCCGCGACTGGCCGCGCGCGAAGCAGCTTGTGTTCAGCAATCACAACGTGGGGCTGACGTTTCAGGATGTCTTCGGGCGTATTCCGCACCAAGCCGATTTGGCCGAGCACGTGCCCGCCTCCGAGGAGCATCGTGACCTGACGCTGATTCGCCGCGCGATGGACTCGATGGGGATTGCCGTCCAGGTGGTGTTTCCGCAGCCGATGTTGGAGCTGGGCCTGCATCCCGAGCCGGATATTGCGACCGGGCTGACGTTCGCTTACAACCGCTGGTTCACGCGCACGATTTTGCCGCGCGAACCGCGCGTGAAGGCGCTGCTCTGTCTGCCGTTTCACGACCCGGAAGCTTCGATGCAGACGATTCGCGAGTTTGCCGAAACGCCTGGCGTGATCGGGTTCATGATCACCAGCCAGCGCCACACCGGCGTGCACAAAAACATGTACATGCCGATTTATCGCGCGCTGGAAGAGCGCGGCTTGCCGCTGGCGTTCCACGCCGGGCCAAGCTGGGGCGACACGATGACGTCGACCATGAACCGTTTCGTCGCGGTCCATTCGCTGTCATTCGTTACGTGCAATATGACTCATATGGCGAACTGGATCGTCAACGGACTGCCGGAGCGATTTCCGAAACTCAATGTGATCTGGATTGAAAGCGGGCTGGCGTGGGTGCCGTTCATGATGCAGCGCATCGACCATGAATATCTGATGCGCCAGTCGGACGCGCCTCTGCTGAAGCGGCTGCCGAGCGAGTACATGGCGGAGATGTATTACACGTCGCAGCCGATGGAACACACCAACATGGATCTGCTGCAAAGCACGCTGAAAGCGATTCACGCCGAAACGCAGCTAATGTATTCGTCCGATTGGCC
>JASHWB010000081.1 GCA_030044295.1 Candidatus Acidiferrales bacterium | reverse complement strand
TGCTCGACCGCAGCAGGCTACGGATTCTGGACCTGTACGCTACGCCCGTACCCGTACAGTTAGCTTTTCCATTCACCCGTGCGAAGATTTTCGCGCTGGTCCATGAACTGCACTACGCGCTCGTTCGTCTGCGCCCGCCGCTTTTTGCATATCAGTTTGTAATCGTGGCCGAGCCCAGAAAGCCTTCCGAGTAACGGGCAACTCAAATTCGTCCGGAATCATATCGTGGCATTGAGACGCTTTCGCGTAGCCGTTCAGCCTCTGGATCTGGCCTCCGAATGCGCGAAGGAGATGCAGGCGGAAGCGGCGGAGAAGCCAGGATCGAAGCTTGCAGCAGAAATAAGAGAGCGTTAGCGGGGATATGAAGATTGAAATCGACGAAGCTGTGCAGCAAAAGGCCGCAAACCGCAGCGACCGCGCCCGCGTGCAAGGCGCGGGAAAATTGACCCTGCTCCGCTGCCCAATTTGCACGGCCTTCGCGATAAAGCAGCCAAAGGAAACCGAACCCGCAGATCCCGCCGAGAATTCCGGCCTCGGCCAGCGCCTCGAGGTAATCATCATGCACGTGGTCGACAATTCTGCCGTCGTAACCCGTCTCGTACAGCGGAAACACATCAACGAGCGCACCCAGCCCGCATCCTTTAATCGGATGCGCCAAGAAGATTCTCACGGCTCCACGGGCCATCGAGGCGCGGCGCGAGAACGTGATCTCGGGATGGCTCAAGTTTGAAAACCTCTCGACGGCTCTACCGGTTCCAACCCAGGCGATGAAGACGATTGCCGCGAGCGCCAAGACCCCAATCGCCGCTGCGCGCGCGCGGCGCTTTTTTCGCGATGGGTCGCGCCGCGCGATGGCCAGGAGGCATAGAACGCCGACCTCGAACACGAGACTCATGATTCCGCCTCGCGAACTCGACAAAACTGCCGCGCTGACCGGCACAACGGTGAGCAGCGTCAGCAAGGGAAACAGGTCTTTGTGGACGCCGCGAAAAATCAGGAGCGCGAGCCCGATTGGCAGCGTTAACTCGACGAACCCCGCGAAATCGTTGCGGTTCACGTATGGACCGAACGGATTCACATCGGTCCTGAAACGATGCATCCAGTAGATCTCGTTGCCAGACGTGAAATGCTGCATGATCCCGAAAAGAGAGACCGCGAAGCCAAAGCAAATCACGAACCAGGCGACCCGCGACCAATCTTTCCGCGATCGGAAGGCCTGCGCTATCAGAAAAAAAAGAATGAAGTAGCCCGCGAGCCGCAAGAGTTCCGTGCGCGTGAGAAATATTGAAGCCGTTCCATGGAAAAGAAGTTGGAGCGCCGCGATAGCGACAAATCCCAGCAGAGGCCAGTTCAACGGGCTCCATAGAATTTTTACTTCCGGGTTAAGCCAGGCGATTACCGTCCAAAGCACCAGGAGCAGCGCCGCCCCGGTCTCGAGGATCGACTGTGACCACACATCCACTGCGCCGAAGCTGAGCACGGCGAACGCCACGAGCAGCAGTAAGCCAATCCGCAAGGCTTTCACGGCCGCTGCTCCGGCTGCGAGGATGCGGGTACGAGCAATACGTCGGCAATCCACACGGTCCCGCCCAGCTTGTTGTCAAAGAGCCGACTCGGCGGGCGCGCCAGGCGAACCACGACAAATTGCGTTTGCGGCCCGGTGCTGAAGTCGGCGTCAACGGGCGTCCAGGCTTGCGTTCCTGTGAAGTTGTCGGTGACTACATCTACTGCGCCCGGGTGATTTGGGTCGGCGATCGAGAAGCGCGGACCGCTTTCGGTCGTGATCTCATCGGTGCGGATTAGGGCGTGAAAGTGGTACAGCTGGCTCGACGCCACTGGCACGTACTCATATGGCTCGGCAAGGTTGATATTGGAACCGTCGTTGAAATCAAGCCGCAACGAGCGCGAGCCGCTTTGCGGCGGAGCGGCGTCGAACGAGAGGTAGGTGCCGGGAATAGGATCCCATCGCCATCCAAGTCCTCCTCCGGTCAAGTCTTCGGCAAAGCCGCCATTCCAAATCAACGAGCCATTTGTCGCGTTGCCCGCGGTGACTTTTGCTATCGAAACCGCTTGATTCCACACGCGCCGAGCATCCGCACCGCGATCCTCGCGAATCAATTCGTCAATCAGCGGAAATGCCTTGGACAGAGGCAAGCTGCCGCGCAAAGCGTTTAGGCGGGACCAGACAGCGAGAGCCGCATCGCACTGCTGGATGTTCGCGAAATAGTTGATCGCCTGGAAATAAGGATCAGGCTCGGGAGGCAGGAGCCTGTCCACGATTTCGTTCGCATCGCCCGTGGCGCGCCAAGCGCGCGAAATAGCCAGGGGCAGTAGTGACGAGTCGCCTCGCACGGCCCGCCGAAGCTCTTGGAATGCTCGGGGGTTATCCTGCTGGCGCAAAAGGAAGTTCCCGAAAAAGAAGGCGACCTCGGCCGAATCCGGATATACGGCCTGCGCTCGCGCGAACGCGTCAGCGGCTCCAGAGCCGTTGCCGGAAGCCTCGTCAGCACTGGCGAGATCCATCCAATAGTGAGCAGCGCGCGGGTCGTCATGCAGCGCTCTGTCGTAGTCGGCTATGGCGCCGGGTAAATCGGGCTCGGTGAGATTCCACTGGCGCAGATGTCCGAGGTTGTCCCATCCGGCGCCGTCGCTCGGAATCAGGGCAGCACCGCGCTCGACCACAGGAACCTGCTGCGAGTTAATCCAGCGATCTGCCAGGCAAAGCTCAACGGCCTGGAAGATAACGACGGCCGCCATCAGAATACAGCCGGCGAAGAAGATCCTACGATACCGAGCATTCGCCAGAGAGAGTTCCATAAAGCCGTAATCTGCTATGAGCTTGACGAATTGCGCAAGCGCAATTTAGTGGCGCTTGCGGACGAGCTCCAGCTTGTTCACGCAACCGGGTTACGTCGGGAAGAGCCCACTGGGGATCGAGAAATAATTTCGATTGGCACGCGAGCCGCACTCCACTGCCGCCAGTCGTCTGCTAGACTGCGAATCAAGATGGAGTGGTGAAGGCACCATGGAATCAGGAGGTGCAAGGAATGGCTGCAAAAATCTGCTGCCATAATAATCACACGACGAAAGGAATTTCGGCCTGGGAAGCGGCGGGCGCATTGCCGAAGGGCGCGGGAAAACACCAGGCCATGCCGTGGTGACCCTGGTCCGCGGGACGCCTAAGGGTGTAATTTGGCTGAAAGCAGTGAAGCTTAGAAAGAAAGGGACAGTTTGAGGCAATGAGCAATTCCGGGAAGCAGTGGCTGCCCGGCCTCGTGGTGGCGCTGGGACTGGCCGCACTTGCAACGATGGGGCTGTTTACACTTCGCAAGCGAAGCAGTGTGGCTGCCGCGAGGACCACAGTAGCGATGGCGGCCAGCAACGTCGATATCGACGCTGGCACTTCGGTAGACAACGCGCCCGCTCCGAATTTTCAGTTGACCGATCAACGGGGACGCGAAACGTCGCTCTCGCAGTTTCGCGGCAAAGCGGTTTTGATCGCGTTTGTGGATTCGCAATGCACGACCATTTGTCCACTCACCACCCAGAGCATGGTGGAGGCCCTGCGTATCCTCGGTCCCTCCACCGCTGCGCACGTGCAATTGCTCGGCATCAATGCAAATCCTCTCGCCCTTAAGGTAAGCGACGTCGCTTCATACACGCGCGCCCACGACATGCAAAGGAAGTGGCGCTTTTTGACCGGCTCATTGCCGCAACTAAAGAAGGTCTGGCACGATTACAGTGTGTACGTTTCTGCGATCAACAACGATATCGACCATCAGCCGGTGATGGTGCTGATCGACGCAGACGGGCGTGAGCGCAGGGTTTACATGACACAAATGAGCTACGAAGGCGTCGTGCCGCAGGCGCAGGTGCTCGCAAACGACATAGTCAAGCTTCTGGCGCGTCCACCGAGAGCCGCGGAAGAAGAAGTGTCGCTGCGATATGTCCAGCCCTTGCGACCTGTAGCAGACGTGAAATTGGCTGCAGTGGGCGATCGGCAGCAAGAAGTTGCAATCGGCGCTGGTCATCCGCACCTCATATTATTTTTTGCCAGCTGGCTCGATCAGAATTCGAACTTGCTGGCGGAACTCAAGGGTTTGGACCGGTATGCTGAAATGGCGCAGCGGAAGGATTGGCCCTTGCCAGTTGCCGTGGACGAACTGGCGACCGAGCCTTCGTCAGCAAGAGCACACGACATACTGGCGCGATTGGCGCGCAGTGGAATTCGTACGCCGGCGGTAGAAGACACGGATGGCCGACTGGGCGATGGGTATCAGGTGAAAGATCTTCCCTGGTATTCGCTAAGCTCTCCTGATGGGAGAATTATCTGGAGCCATGATGGCTGGCTTTCCGCGGCCGCGCTGGGTCAACAAATCGCCGCTGCCCTGGCGAAGAACGAACCCATCGAGCGAACTCCCGCGCCAGCGGCACCCGGCCAGTCACCATCATCGAATGCACGACCGAAAACTCCGGCTGCGGAGTAATAATCGGTGCGCCGGCTCAATTGACGGCTGCGGGAACTTCACCAGAGGCTCGCGCTGTGTCCGCCGCCAGGTATCGCGACCCAATCCAGAAGAGCACTCCCGCAAATAATCCGAGCACACTCGGGAAAATCATCGAGTAGCGAATCGAAAGTGCGCCGTAGCGGTGGGACAGTGTGGTGCTTAGGAGCCCAATCAAATAGGAGCCCAATCCAAGCCCGAGCAAATTCCCGAGAAACAAAAACGTGGCCGACGCCAGCGCGCGCATGCGGACCATCGAAATCGTCTGATAGACGGCGTAAATTGGCCCGGCGTACGCGAAGATGCAAACCGTCGAAAGCGCCCAGCAGATCAGCGCACCCGGAAGCGAATGCAGAAAAAGAAAGAGCAGCGACACAGGACAGGAAGCGATCGAAGCGATTGCGGGCACATTCAGCCGCCACCGAATATCACGCTTGCCCAATCGCTCCGCAAAAAATCCGCCGATCAGCACGCCCGCAACTCCGAAAAGAGCGGATATCCCGCCCTGTAGAAGACCGATTGTCGCGTTGTTCAGATGGTGCACGCGATGCAAAAACGCGGGTGACCAGATGTTGAACGCGTACAGCGTGATACCCATCAGAGTGCCGCCGATCGTGACGTAGACGAACGAAATCTGCGTGAACAGAAACCGCAGCGTCGCCAGCACCGAGTGCAAGCTCGTGTCAGCCTGCGGACCTTCCATGGCGCCGCGAGCAGGTTCCTTCACGGTGAGCCGAAACAAAATCGCAACGCCAATGCCCGGCAATCCTGCTGCGGCGAACGCCCAGCGCCACCCATAATATTGGCTGACGTATCCACCCAGCAGGGACCCGATGAAAATGCCCACGGAGCTGCCGGCCGTGAGAATTGAAAGAGCGCGCGGCAGTTCCTCCTTCGGGAACATGTCTGAAAGCATCGAGTGCGACGGTGCGATGCCGCACGCCTCTCCGGTGCCAACTCCGAGGCGAGTGAACGCAAGTTGCCACGGTCCCGCGGCGAGACCGCTCAGGCAGGTCATAACGCTCCACACGGCTAAACCGGCCGTCAGAATGAAGCGGCGATTAAAGCGGTCCGCCCACCGGGCGATCGGAAGTCCAAGGACCGAATAGAAGAGGGCGAAGCCGAATCCGGCAATGAGACCCATTACCGTATCGCTGACCCGAAAATCCTTCTTGATCGAATCGAGCAACAAGCTGAAGATGCCGCGATCCGCATAGTTGAGCACGTAAATAAGGCTCAGTACTCCGAGCGCGTAGTTCGCTTCACGCGAACTCGCACGCCCGGACTTCGGCGGTGCCGCGCGCGTGACGCCACTCATCGGCGTGGGCCTAGTCTCCATGAATGTGAGTTAGAGCACCGCGTAGTACGTGAAGATGGTGTGGTCCGGCTTGGAATAGCGCTTGCCAGTCCCTACGATCACCGTGCGCGTGAGCCATTCGTGCGGGCCCTTCGGCGTGTCGAAAACCGGCGTGCAGCGAAAATAGAATTCGCGGTCGCCGCCCCAGGATGGGTCATTCCGGTCGATGGGCTTACCGTCAACCGGATAAAGGTAGCCGGTATTGTTGATGTAGATCATCGCGCCATCGGACGCTTGCAGCATGTAATGCGCATTGAGGCGGCCATGTCCCGCGTAATCCGCACCGCTGTGCGGCACCACACGGCCTTGCAACCGTGGACCTTCGATCACGCCGGAAACTGCCGGTACGTACGCTCGGCGCCCGGTCGGCGTCTCGAACGAGACGCGCTCCTGAAAATCGATTCGAATTTGAAAAATGTACTCTAGCTTGATCGGCTGAATCTCGCCCAAAGAGTCCATGTTTTCTCCCGTCCGCTGTTGCCGCCCCCAGGAACTACCGAGTTGGCGCTACTCGGCGCAAACGAAATTCGACGCGTCCTGCGGGTCACCCGAGCCTTTGTACTGCGCGTGTTTGGGATACGCGCAAAGCGGGCGGCTGCGTCCCGGAAAATCCTTACCTGTGGCGATCACCGAATCCGGTGGCGTGCCTTTCTCGACCCAATTCACAACCGCCGTCAGCATATCGAAATTGTCGAGGGTTGCTGGACCGCCACCGCAGTGGCTCATGCCGGGGACGAAATAGATGCGGCTCCAATTTTCCACCTGATCGATCCCGCCATTCGCCTGTGCCACCTTTTCGTAGTAGGCGAGCGTATCGAGCGGTGAAAACCACGGATCGCTCAGTCCGTGATAGAAAAGCAGTTTTCCACCCCGCGCGGAAAACGTGGTCAGATTCGTCCATCCGTAGGTGTCAATCAAGTGCTGAGTGCCATTCGCGGCGATCGTCCTCTCGGCCTGATCTGAATCGTACGTCGTCGCCAGATCGGGGCCAAACGGGCTGACTGGCACCGCACTGGGTACAAGCCCGGGGATCATCGTCTGCGGAGCTGCCGCTGTGATGCCTGTGTCGTAAGGAAATCGCGGATAGATTTCGTTGCCGATAGAATCCTTGAGCGGGCTAAACGCCTTTTGCAACGCGGCCACCTGGGCGTCCGAAAGGCACGCGTCCGTCTTCGTACCGCTGCACTTCAAAACCGCCGGATCGTAGCGGCAGGCCTGAAAATTGAAAATCATGCCATCCTTAAGGCCGTCCTTCCCATCGCACTCGTTCAGAATCGAATCGATCAGCAACTTGCGGTCGCTTGCCGAAAATAGTTTGCCCGTTTCGGGCTTGCCGGTGGCGTCTTTCGGAGCAGCTTGATTGAACGCGACCGCCGCCCAGGTGTCTCCGGCGTTCGAATTGTCCGTGCGCATGGCCGGATCGCCGGACACGATCCCATCGAAATAAGCGGGATAGCGCTCGGCGGCTGTCATTGCCTCTCGTCCGCCCATTGAGCAGCCAGCGAAGTACGAATGCTCGGGCGGTTCGCCGTAGTACTGCGCGATGATCTGCTTTGCGACCGTAGTCACCTTGCCTATTGCCGCAAACGCGAAATCCAGTGCCGCTTGCTGGTCCTTCATGAAGGACGCATCGAACACCGCACCTTGGTGTCCCGAATCCGTGGACACCACAACGAAGCCTCTCGCGAGAGCGGGATCGTCACCAGCCGCCACACCTCCGAGCGGCGGATTCACCGTCCCGTCCAGGCCGCCGCCTCCTTGATACAAAAATCGGCCGTTCCACTGATTCGGAAGCGCGATGGCGAAGCCGATCGCGTAGTGCTTGCCATCGACTCCCACGTGGGGATCGATTTCGCCGTCCGCGAGGCAATACGCCGGCATCGCTACTGGAATCTTCGTGGGATAGGGCGATAGCACAGTGCTGCCCGCGGGTGCCGCCGGTATCGCCGTCGTTTTCGTGATCGTCATTGCCGTGCCTGAAATACGAAAACTGGTTAAGTTCGCGCAAGCCATTGCGGGCACATGCGTGCTCTGCCCGCGTGCGCTCGGACCTGCGGCAAACGCCAGTGCTGTACACGCCAACCAGGCGAAAGACATCGACTTTGCGCGTCCGTTCATTTTCACCTCGTTTGTGACCCTGATTCGGTCGGTCAAGACTACTCGGCGCACACGAAATTCGCCGCATCCTGCGGATTGCCCAATCCCTTATATTGCGCGTGCTTGGGATACGCGCACAGCGGACGGCTTACTCCTGGAAAATGCTTTCCCGTCGCGACGATCGAATCGGGGGCCTCGCCCTGCTCCACCCATTTCACTACGGCGCCTAAAGCGTCGAAGCGGTCAAGCGCCGGTCCGCCAGCGCAGTGATTCATCCCTGGCACCAGGAAGATGCGACTCCAGCTCTGTACCTGATCTGCGCCGCCGTTATCCTTCGCCATTTCCTTGTAATAACGCAGCGTGTCGTACGGTGAGAACACCGGATCGCTCAAGCCGTGGAAGAAGATCAGCTTTCCGCCGTGAGCCGAAAAGGCACTGAGGTTCGTCCATGTTGTGTCCGTCAGCGCCTCCACCGGATCGCCTGCGGCGCGGCTTTCCAGTGCGTCCACGTCAACGCTCATGGACGGATTCGCCCTGCCAAATCTTCCGGGTGCGGACTGCGGCAGAACGGATCCAAACGTTCCCGGCATATACATCGCAACTCCCGCATCGTACGGCCGCCCGACATACGGATCGAT
>JASHWB010000080.1 GCA_030044295.1 Candidatus Acidiferrales bacterium | reverse complement strand
TTGCGATTTGGCAGCAGCGCTGGAACCGGATTTGGCCAAAGAGTGGGCCGAGGTTTTATGGGACCTCCTGGCGGCGGAATGCCGGGCGCGTTCGGAAATCCCTCCGGAGCGGCCATGCCAGGGCCGATGGGCCTGAACGGAGCTACGTTTTCCGGCGAGGGAATGGTGCAAGACGGCGAATTCCACTTCAGTTTAGGCGCCGGGCTTGGCCGCGGGAGGTTCTCCCGAAACCAAAACCTCGCTTCCGATAAAGACGGCGGGCTAGGCAATGGGCAGGCATCACTCCTGCAATTCAGTTCGGGCGGGTTTTCGAGCGGGTCTGGAATCGGGAGCGCGGACGACGTAACGAGCGATGACTATACCGGGGTCTTGGAGGCGAATCCGGACACGGTTTTGAATTCGCCGGAAGCATCACCGGACGCCGTTCTCAGCGATCAGGCTGCGGCGATGTCTTTCGCCGATCCCGCCCTGCAGCCCGGCATGTTCGCCGGAGGGGCGCTGTTCCGGCCGCATGGCGGCGGTTTTGGCGGGCCGCCGGGGGGAGGGGCTCTCGGTGGCCACGGTTTCGGAGGTTTCGGATCGGGGCATGCGTTCGCGCACGGCCAGGATGGACCGGGCGCGCTCGGCCCGCCGGGGGGAAGACCATTCGGCGGGCCGGGCCACTTCGTCTTCAACACGTACAACGTCGTAGCATCGGTGCGCGTAAATCTGGACCAGCCAACTCAAACGCAGGAGAAAAATCCGAAGCTGACGGCCGTTGGCGTTGATCCAGCGACAGGAGAAAGCTGGGTGGCGATGGGCAGCCAGTTGATCCATCTGGGAGCCGATGGGTCGCTTCTCGGATCGTATTACATGGCGACTCCCGATGGCACCTCGCTGCACCCAACCGCAATACTCGTAGAGCCTAATCGGCTGCTCCTCGCGGACGATCCGCTGGGAATTTTCTCATTCGCGCGGCCAGACCACACGCCGACCCCGAATTCGACCCTCGCCGCGCGGGCGGCCAGCCAGACGAGTTCCCGCTAACTCTCGAACACGACGGCCCAGCGAATCGCATAGGGAACAGCGACACAGATACAACTGCGTCGGAGGCAAAAGTGGAAAGTTCCCCGGCTGCCTAAAGAGCCGGGGAACGCGGAAGCGGCTGACTTGCTAACGTCTAGAACGAGTATTTCAAGCCGAATTGCAGGATGCGCCCCGGCACCGAGCTCGAGGTAATCAGCCCGAACGTCGATGAGTCAAAGCCGTTGCCCGGTTCGTTGAATTGAGGATGATTGAACAGGTTGTAGAATTCGGCGCGGAATTCGAGATTCGCGGCCTCACTCAATCCTCCGACTACGGTGTTTTTAATGATGGCCGCATCGAAATTGAGCTGCGTGCAGCAGCGCACGATTCCGACGCCGGAGTCACCGAACCCGCTCCCGCATCCGATGAATTGAGGATTCGCTCCAGTGCAGACTCCCGTGAATGGTCCCCCACCTGTATTCGGCGCTCCGCCAAACAAGGGCAGTGAGGTGAACGCAGCGGGATTGAAGAAGCCTTGTTGGGTCGGGCATCCTGTGAACTTCGTAAGCAACCCTAGCCTGCACTTCATGCTGCCGGAGGTATTCAGATCGATGCCTGATTTGCAATTCCCCAACGAATTGCAATCGACTGGATCGGCATACTCCGCGCGGGCGTAGGGTCCCGTCGCAGGAATTGAGGTGCCGTAAAGCAGTGTCGATTCGTTTCCAGTTTCGCCATCGCTGACGCTGAGCGGAAGCCCGTCCTGAATGGTGGTGACGCCTGAAATGCCCCACCCGCCGAGCAACTTTTCGTGCCATCCTTCGCCCTTGTATGGCAGGTTGTACTGATAGGTAAGCACAAACCGCTGAGGACGATTGAAGGCGGCCGGCCCGTACTGCTGGCGATAGTTTAGGGGATCGTTGCTGGAGGCGCTGCCGGAAAGGACGTTACCCGGCGTAGCGATTCCGGCGCCAGCTTCGCTGGCGTTGATATCGGTCTTGAGGTTGCTCCAAGTGTAGGCGCCCTCAATCATGAGGCCGTTTGCAAAATTGTGCCGGATTTCAACCTGCAGGCTGTTGTAGATACTGGCCCCGTCGGTTTCCACCTGCTGCAAATTTCCGGGGTTTACGCCGAGGTAGGCGACGCGGCCGAGATAGTTCGAAGTTGTGTTGTATAGGACTTGAGTTGCAGGATTCGTATTTTGCGAATCGTTCATCGGAAATGAGCTGGCGGGACGTTCGAGCAGTTGGTTCACCGTGTCCGTTGGCGGATCACAGGTCGCCGAAGCAGGGCCGCAGTCCACGAGATAGGCTAGGTTCGGATCGCGATTCCAGTCATACAGGTGGATGCCGTGTGCACCCACGTAACCGATGTCCGCAACCCAACCGTGAGCAAACTCGTACTGTAGGTCCAGATTGTATTCCTGGACCTTGGGAGTGCGCATCGCTGGGTCGTCGCCGGAATTCAGCAGGCCCGAAGCGTTACCGCCGAAAGCATCGGTGATGGTGGTAGAGCCGCTCGTTGTGGTGCCCGGAATCACGTCGAGAGTTCGAGGAATAAATCCGAGGAACTGCGGGCAGGTGCTGGAAGTGCAAAACGGATTCTGCAGAGTTTGCCCGGGGTTGATGCCGACGCCGGTCGCATAAGGCGGCATGTTGCCAAGAATGTTGTCGCCGACCAGGTTGCCGTATACGCGATCGAAGAACATGCCATAACCGGCGCGCACGACCAGTTTATCCATCGCCTGCCAGGCCAATCCGAGCCGCGGCGAAAAATTGTCCAGTGGCGCGCCCTGCAAAAGAGTCTTGTTGCTGTTGACCACAATGCCAGTCGAACCGAATTCGCCGGTCAGGTTGCCGTAAATGGCTCGGTTGTAATTGCTCTGGATGACGTAGCCTGCCAGCGTACCGCCTGGATTATTCAAGAAGAACGACCCGGTGTCCACGAGACCGGCGGCTTCATGAGTGAAGTTCGTGAATACGCCGCTTTCGTCCGTGGGCCAGCCGTCATATTCCCAGCGCAGGCCGAGGTTCAGCGTGAGGGCATGCGTCACCTTAAAGTCATCCTGGGCATAGGAAGAAAATTCATTCACGCGCCAGTGTTTAGGATTCGGTGACCCAGCGGGCAACAACCGCCAAGTGCTATTGATTACCCAGTTCATGGGCACAGCAGATGAAGTGCCATCCGCAGGTCCGCTGCTGCTCGTGAGAATGTCGGCGATGTTGCCGGCGATGATCCAGCCACGCTCACGGTTGGGCTGCGCCCAGTTCCACTGGACGCGCTGCGTATTGACGCCGAAGCGGAACGAATGCTTGCCGTGATTCCAGGAAATCTGGTCTCCGGTGAGGAAGTTGTTCTGAATGCTTTGCGTGGCCGAGAAGAAGTTGCCTCCGGCACTCCACGCGCCCCACAGAAGCGGACTGGCACCGGGAATAAGGACGCCATCGGCGATCCCGATACTGCCGATGACCGGGACCAGCGAATCCTCGCGATTCTTTGCTGCCGCCGACGTAAGCGGGCAGGGAGTGCCATCGTTGACCGCGGGAGTGAGATTGAGAGGTGTGACGCCGTCACCCGCGCACGATTGCACTGTGACGCCATCCTGCACGTTCAGGAATAGCCGATTGAACGAGCCATATACCTGGTTGACGACATTGTTGCTCAGGACCGACGTAAGCCTTACGACCGCGACCTGAGAACCATATCGCGCATCTTCGGGTGCGCCGGGATAGCAGCCGGTGACGATGCAACTGAAGCTTTGGGTCTGCGGATCTCTTGAAAAGAAATATTTTTCGGTGAGAGTGTTATGCGGCGTGAGGATGAAATCCGTGTTGATCATGAACTGATCTTCGTTCGCGATCGTGGGTTGCGAAATCGTGGTTGGATTCGAGCATGCGCCGCTGGCGACGTCGCAGAACGGAGCGTTCGTCGCGGGGTTGTAGCGGAGGCTGGGAATGTAATACCCATTGTTGTAGCCGCCCTGCGCCTGCGGAATTTTTTCCGTCTGGCGTAGGAGATTTATTGCGGTGTTGCTGATATTCGAGCCGTCGGCCAAGACGGGAGTGCTCGTGCCAATACCTCCGGCACCGGCGGGATCGAATGTGCCAGCGAAAGCGCAACCAAGGTATTGCCGATATGTCGAATAGTCGCAGGTTGGGTTGCTGGCGATGTAATCCTGCGGGATGCTGCCCACATTTCCATCCGACCGCGCTTTGGCGAACGGCACGCCCGGCTCGTTGAAGGGCAGAAGGCTTACCTGTGTAATTGCTGTCGCGAAACCGTTGCTGCCAATTCCGTTGAGCTGGCGCGTGCCCTGATACGAGCCGAAGAAGAAGATCCTATCCTTCATGATAGGTCCGCCGATCGTGCCGCCGTACTGATTCTGCTTCACGGTCGGCGGCTTGTTCGGGAGGCCCGAGCTGAGTTCCGAATACTTGTAGAAGAAGTCGTTCGCGTTGAACAGATTGTTACGATTGAACTCCCACACGGAACCGTGCAGCACGTTTGTACCGCTCTTGGTCACGACGTTCACGTCCGCGCCGGGGTTCTGGCCGTAGGCGGCGTCGTACTGCGAGGTCTGCACTTTGAATTCCTGGATCGAGTCGGGATTGGGAATGGGAATGCCTGAGTAGCTGCCGGACTGTGCGGCGCCGCCGCTGCCGTAATTCGTAACGATAACTCCGTCCATCATGTAAGTGTTCTGGTCGGAGCCGGAGCCATTCACGTTGATGTCCTGCGTGCCGTTACCCACGGCCGTGGCCGTGGAGACGTTGGCAACGACGCCGGGCGACAGGTCGATAATCTGCGTAAAATTCCGGGTGCTGAGCGGCAGGGTGGTGACGGTGCTGCCGGAGACAAGGCTGCCGACCGTGGCGTTTTGGGTCTGAATGGTTTCGGCATTCGCCTCGACGGTGACCTCCTGCTGTTGGGAGCCGATCTGGAGGGAGCGGTTCAGGACGGCGGTGGCGGTGACGTCGATCGTGACGGAGGGCGCCTCTGCCTTGGTAAATCCGGAGGCCGAAAAGGTAACCATGTAAATGCCGGGAGGCAGCAGCGACAGCATGTAGGAGCCATTCGCGTCCGTGGTAGCTGTCCGCGATTGCCCTGTGCCTAGATTCGTCGCCGTAACGGTGGCTTTGGAGATCACGCCGCCTGATGGATCGGTGACGGTGCCCGTCAAAGCGCCTGTTGTGGCGCTTTGCGCCATGGCGGAAGAGCAGCAGAAGACCAGCGCGAGCAAGCAAACGAATACGGCGCACACAATCGTCAAACCGGCAAGACGCGAACCCATGGACCACCCCCGTTGAGAATTTGTTCTAGGAGCCGCTTGGTTGATCGGGACCGAGCCGCGAGCCAGTAGGCCCGTGGGAATTGCTCAGGCAAGAAGTTTGGCGCACCTCAGACTGAGCGACTTTCACGTTGTGGCTGGTTGCTAAATTCGCCTGATTCCGTTTTATAGAATCGGCGCCGGATCGTCGCCCCGTCGCCATTGCCAGCGATCGGAGGTTCGACCCTTATCAATCAGCAATCATTTGCAGAACTGATGTGTGCGTGAATAACACACGGTCGAAACGGGTGTCAAGGAAATACGCGCTAACCTATTGCGTATCAGACTGTTGCGCATACGGACCAACGCTGGAAACGTGCCGTGAAGAGGGCACGCCTGTTGCACCTCGCGCTCTCCGCGATCGAGCTACGACGTCCGAGGGTCGCGAAAACGGCAGGAGAAGTGGTGGACGGCGAAGGATGATCCCCTCGATAATGAAGCACCGCGCGCCATCGCGCGGTAACAGACAAACCGGAAACAGAGAGCGGACGAACATATGGCGGATATGAAGCTCCCTACGCGGAGCGAGGACTTTTCGGAGTGGTACAACCAGCTGGTGCTGCGCGCCGAGCTGGCGGACTACGCTCCCGTGCGCGGCTGCATGATTGTGCGGCCGTACGGCTGGGCGCTTTGGGAGAACATCACAGCGGCGCTCGACCAGCGCTTCAAGGCCACCGGTCACATGAACGCCGCGTTTCCGCTGCTGATTCCGCGGAGCTTCATCGAAAAAGAAAAATCGCACGTGGCGGGATTTTCTCCGGAGCTGGCCGTCGTGACGCATGGCGGCGGCGAAAAACTGGAAGAGCCGCTGGTGATTCGGCCGACGTCGGAGACCATCATCGGGCATGCCTATGCGAAGTGGATTCAGTCGTATCGCGATTTGCCGTTGTTGATCAACCAATGGAACAGCGTGGTGCGTTGGGAATTGCGGACGAAGCTCTTTCTGCGCACATTAGAGTTTTTTTGGCAGGAGGGCCACACCGCGCACGCCACGGCGGAGGAGGCCGAGGCCGAAACGCGCCAGATGGTGGACGTTTACACCGACTTCGCCCGCAATGAAGCGGCAATTCCTGTCATTCCCGGTCGCAAATCGGAGGCGGAAAAGTTCGCCGGAGCGGATATCACTTACTCGTTGGAAGCCATGATGGGCGACGGCAAAGCGCTGCAATTCTGCACGTCGCACAACCTCGGACAAAACTTCGCCAAAGCATTTGAAATCCGCTATCTGGACAAAAACGGCGTGCTGCAATTTTGCTGGACCACGTCGTGGGGCCTTTCCACGCGCGTTGTCGGCGCGATCATCATGGTTCACGGCGACGATCAGGGTCTCATTTTTCCGCCGCGCCTCGCACCGCACCAGTTGGCCATCGTTCCGATTTTCAAAAGCGACGAAGAAAAAACGACGGTCCTCGAAAATGCGCGCAAGCTACAGCGCGAGCTAATCGATGCCGGCGTTCGCGTCAAGATGGACGAGCGCGAAGGCATCAGCCCCGGCTTCAAATTCAACGATTGGGAGATGCGCGGCGTGCCGCTGCGGCTGGAGCTGGGGCCAAAGGACGTAGCTAAAGCGTCCGTAGTGCTAGCCCGGCGCGACCGGCCAGGAAAAGAAGGGAAGTCGTTTGTGGCGCAGCAGGGGATCGCGGCGGCGGTGAAGCAGCAGCTCGACGAGATTCAGCAGGCGCTTTTCGACCGCGCTCTGGCGTTTCGCAACTCGCACACGGTGGAAGCGGAAAGTTACGACGAGTTCAAGAAGGCGGTCGAGACGGGTTTCGCCTTCTCGTGGTGGTGCGGCGGCGGAGATTGCGAGGCGAAAATCAAAGAAGAGACGAAAGCCACCATGCGTTGCATTCCCCTCGAGCAGCCCGGCGGATCGGGAAGCTGCGTCTATTGCGGGAACAGATCCGCCGAGAGGGCGATTTTCGCGAAGGCGTATTAGAGCGCAATGGCAATAGCCAAATCGCGGAAACGGGCGCCGCTAAGAGAGGCGCGCCGTTCGGCGCCATCCAGCCGACGCCAATTGGAACAGGCTCTGAAGGCAGCGGCCAATCCC
>JASHWB010000079.1 GCA_030044295.1 Candidatus Acidiferrales bacterium | reverse complement strand
CGCGAACTCATCGAATGGGATAGAATCGTCCGCGAGTTTGCCGCGAATGGGAAACTCCCGCGCGTCGAGTGGACTCGCGTCGTCGAGCACATCCATCACGCGGTACAAATCGCGGGAATTGACCACGTCGGCATCGGCTCCGATTTCGACGGCGCGTGCATGCCATTCGGCATGGAGGACGCGTCAAATTTGCCGCGCATAACGGAGCGTCTGCTCGGCGAAGGTTACGGCGAATCCGGTGTTCGAAAAATTCTAGGTGGGAACCTGCTGCGCCTCATGAAGCGCGTCGAGGCTACGGCTCATAAAGGAAAAAGTGAATGAAGAAGGGCATTGCTGTATGGTTGAGTTTGTGTGTTATCGCCGTCGCGACTGGCGCTGCGCTTTGGGCACGCTCCCAGTCCGGGGCGAATCCCACTCATCGAAGGACGCACATGGCCATCGACCCGGCACTCCTGCATCCTGAAACTCTGCACGCGACAGCGCCCGAAGAGTTCGACGTGAAATTCGAGACCACGCGCGGCGACTTCGTGGTGCAAGTGAACCGTGCCTGGGCCCCACTCGGCGCGGACCGCTTTTACAATCTGGTGAAACACGGTTTTTACAACGGCGATGCGTTCTTTCGCGTCATATCCGGCTTCATGGCCCAGTTCGGCATGAGCCCTGACCCGGCCGTGACTCGCGCTTGGAGCAATGCCAGTATCAAGGATGATCCGGTAACCCAGAGCAACAAACGCGGCTACGTCACCTTCGCCAAGACTTCCTTGCCTAATTCTCGAACAACTCAGCTTTTCATTAACTTTGCGGACAACTCCGGCCTCGATCGCCAGGGCTTCGCGCCATTCGGCTTGGTAGTCTCTGGCATGGATGTCGTTGACCACATCTATAGCGGCTACGGCGAGCAGCCCGATCAGGGCGCCATCACGACCCAGGGCTCGGCGTACCTCCAAAAGCACTTCCCAAAACTCGATACGATCAAATCGGCCACGATTGTTACGGCTCCAGCCGCGCAGTAGTGCGGGAGCGCGCAACCGCCGGCCACCCTGCGCCGGTGGAGATAAGGACGTCGGGTCATACGAGAGGGGCGAAGCTGATTCGCAACCCGCGATGAAAGGCGCCGCGTCCGCGCTATGAGCAAAACGCAAGCGGTCCTGGAGGAAAGGCCTCTCACCGTTCCGGTCGAAGGGGTCATTGTCAGCGCGTCAGCCCTGCTTCTGGGACTGGCGCTGATCAAGGTGCTGCTTCAGTTTGCTGGCGTTACTCACTACGGATTCTTTCGCGACGAGCTCTACTACATGGCTTGCGGCCGGCACTTGGCTTGGGGTTACATCGACCAGCCGCCGCTGATCGCCGCAGTCGCATGGTTCGCGAACCACGCCTTCGGGCATTCGATCGTGGCGCTACGGATACTGCCCGTGCTGGCGGGCGGCGCGGCGGTATTCCTTACCGGGATTCTGGCGCGCGAGCTGGGCGGCGATGCGTTTGCACAGTGCCTTGCGGCGCTTTCCGTCCTTTTCGCTCCGGCGTTTCTAGCTTTCGACAGCTTTTTCTCGATGAACGCGTTCGAGCCGCTCTTCTGGGTGGCCTGCGCGATCATCGCTGTGCGCATCGTCGGCGGGGCGTCGCCTCGTTGGTGGCTCGCCTTCGGTGCGGTGTCGGGCATCGCGCTCGAAAATAAGCATACGATGCTCGTTTTCGGCTTTGCGCTCGTTGCCGGATTGCTTCTCTCCGGTGAAGCGCGGGTTTTTCGGTCCAAGTGGATCTGGATCGGCGGGTTGATCGCGTTCGCTATTTTCCTGCCGAACGTGATCTGGGAAGCGCGGCACGGCTGGCCGCAGATCGAAGTGGTGCGCAACGCGCAGCGCTACAAGAACATTCCCACATCGGCGCTCGATTTTCTGGGCGACCAGGTTGTCTTTCTCAACGCGCTCGCGCTTCCGGTGTGGCTCGGCGGCTTGGCGTGGCTTCTGTTCACGCGCGACGGACGACCCTTCCGGTTTCTCGGTTGGTGCTACCTGATCGTGCTCGCCGTATTTTTGTTCCTGAACGGCAAATCGTATTACGTGTTGCCCGCGTATCCGCTGATTCTGGCGGCGGGCGGGGTGGCCATCGAGCGTTTCTCCGATTCGCCCGGTCGCAAATGGGTGCGGACGGCGCTGCCGGGAGTCATCGTGCTCGGCGGCCTGATCATGGTGCCGTTCGGAGTGCCGTTTTTGTCCATCAACACGTTCCTTCGCTACGAGAACATCATTCCCGCCGGGAAACTGGCCAAGACCGAGCGCGATGCCGAGCACGTGAAGATCCCGCAGCTCTACGCCGACATGTTCGGCTGGCGCAACATCGCTACGACTGTGTCGCAGGTTTACGATTCGCTGCCGCCCTCCGAACGCGCGAGCTGCGGCATTCTGGCGGGGAACTATGGCGAAGCAGGCGCGATCGATTATTACGGTCCCGCGCTCGGCCTGCCCGCGGCGATCAGCGGACACAACAGCTACTACGATTGGGGATCACGGAACTATTCTGGCTCCTGCATGATCGTGTTCGGAGAGCGCTCCGACCTATACGTCAGGCTTTTTGGCGACGTGCGCGTAGCGGCGGTTGTCCATTCGGAGCACGCCATGCCCAACGAGCGCGACATCCCCATTTACGTCTGCCACAAACCCATCGCGCCCCTGCGTGAACTCTGGCCGCATTTCAAGATGATCATCTGAGTGGTAAGTAGCATGCGGTGAGTGCTGAGAAGCCGCTTCGCGAATGCTGATTTTGCATTCTTGACAGCAGAATCTTGCCCTGGCAATGATGACCCATGGCGGAAACGCTTAGCCAACGCCTTGCGGACATCGTGCTTCCGGACGTGTCCCGCCAGGAAATACGCCTCGGGTCACTGTGGCGGACGAATCCCGCAGTCGTCGTTTTTCTCCGGCACTATGGCTGAATTTTTTGCCGAGAGCACGTCGCGCAGTTGCGCGAGCATGAGCAGGCCTTCCGCGACAAAGGCGCGTCGCTCGCGGCGATCAGCTTGGGCGATCGCAACTACGCCCGCATTTTTCAGCAGGAGACGGGAATCGACTTCCCGCTGCTGATTGACGAGGAGCGCCGGGCCTACAAAGTGGCAAGCCTGGGCGCCGGAAACCTGTTTCACATGCTCCGCAGCGATAATTCCCGGCACCGCAAGCGCGCGAAAGCCGCCGGGTACCAGCAGCACAAACTAGGCCGTAATCCTTTTCAGCTTGGCGGGAGCTTCATCTTTGGGCCAGGGAACGTCGATCGCTTCGCGCATGTCAGTGAGACTTTCGGCGACAACGCTGATCCCGCGACGCTGCTTGCCGCCCTCGATCATCGCTGACGGTCGCACGGAGTCGCCGTGCTTAAGTACGCAACTCACGAAGGGCCAGGCACGAAGCGAACATCGCGCTCGGCGGCGCCACGAAGAACCTTCACGGCGGCTTGATAGGCGGCGCTCTCGTACGTCTTGATGGCGTCTTCCACGCTATCGAATTCGATTACGACAGTGCGCTGGTTCAAGCCTTCTTCGAACGTCCTGGCGGGTGTGCCGCGAACCAGGAAGCGTCCGCCGCCAGCTTGAATCGCAGGGCCGGCCAGCTTCGCGTACTCGGCGAGAGCAGCGAGATTCGAAACCGAGCGATAGAGAGTGATCCAGTAGCCTTTGGGCATGGCGCCTTCCTTCAGAAGATTTTTTCCAGATGCGGACGCTATCGCGCTCGCGCGTGGATGTCAAAGGCTCTGTGGTTCCCAAAGCGCGGAGTTTCTCTCAGTCAGCTTTTCTCTTTTTGGTCGAGGATGCGATTCAGGCTATCGGCCGCCAGGTGGTGAAAATTTTCCCACGAAGGTGATAGCCCGCTGGTCGCCCGGCGAACATCGTCCGACGTGAGCCGGGGACGTCCGCGCTCGCGGAGAGCGCGGTTGTAGCCGTCCCTCCAGCGCTCCAGCACATGAGGGCAGTCTTCCGTCCAGTGCGTTCTCTCGTTGGCACATTCCGCGCA
>JASHWB010000078.1 GCA_030044295.1 Candidatus Acidiferrales bacterium | reverse complement strand
CGAAATTCCCAGCAATATTGACGGTGCGTTTTACCGCGTCGGCCCGGATTTTCAGTATCCTGCGCCCAAGGGCATTCCCTTCGATGGCGAGGGCCACATCAGCATGTTCCGCATCAAAGATGGGCACGTGGATTTCAAATCCCGCTACGCGCGCACGCAGCGCTACGACGCCCAGGCCGCCGCACGCCGGCGTCTGTTCAATATTTACCGTAATCCGTTCTTCGACGATCCCAGCATAAAAGGCGAGCACATCAGCCGCGGCACGGCGAATACGCATATCGTCTATTACAACGGCAAAATGATGGCCATGAAGGAAGACAGCCCGCCGGTGTTGATGGATCCTCTGACGCTCGAAACCGTCAATAACTACTACACGTGGGGTGGCGAGCTGCAAAGCCTGACACACACAGCCCATCCAAAATTCGATTTCAACACCGGCGAAATTATTTCCTTCGGCTACGAAGGCAAAGGGCTGGATAGCGACGACGTTTACGTCTTCTCCGCCGATGCAAAGGGCCAGATAACATGGTCCACATGGATCAAGGTGCCGTACGTTGGCATGCTTCACGACTTCGCCGTCTCGGAGAAATATATCGCGTTTCTCTGCATCCCATTTGCGACCAGAGTGGACAAAATGAAAGAGGGCTGGGTCCACTTCGCCTGGGACAACACGCTGCCCACCTGGTTCGGAGTGCTGGAGCGTGGTGGAGACGGTAAGGATTTGCGCTGGTTCAAGGGACCTGGGCGCTGCGCCACGCACGTAATGGGAACGTTTTCCGACGGCAATACGCTATATGTCGATATGGACATGGCCCTCAGCAACCAGTTCCCATTTTTCCCCAACCTGCACGGCGAGCCGTTCGACCCGAAAACCGCGTCCGGCTATCTGACGCGCCTTTCCGTCGATCTCTCGAAGAAAAACATCTCCGAATACAGCATGGAGCAGCTCTATCCGCAAACCGGTGCTCTGCCGCGGCAGGACGACCGCTACGTGACGCATCCGTACCGAATCGGCTTCATGCCCACCAGCGATCCTACGAAACCGCTGAATCCGAAACTCGGGCGCGTCGCGTTCCGCCCCACGAACTCCTACACGAAGTTCGATCATGCCACGCGCACCACATCCGAATTCTGGGTCGGAGACGATTCGAGCCTGCAGGAGTGCTGCTTCGTACCGCGGCACCGCAACGCGCCCGAAGGAGACGGTTATCTCGTCGGCATCGCCAGTCGTCTGCTCGAAGGCGGCCGCTCGGATCTGATAATCGTCGATACCCAGCACATGGACGCTGGCCCCGTCGCCACCGTACATCTGCCGTTCCGTAGCTATAGCCAGGTCCACGGTTGGTGGGTCTCCGGCGAAGATTTGCCGAAAGCCTGACGATCCCCGGCGTAGCGAGGAATCCGTTCTTGACGCCTGACTTCCGCGTGCTGATCGTCGACATCGATCACATCCAAATCGCAGCGCCGCGCGGCTGCGAGCAGCAGGCCCGCGAATTTTTCGGCCGTCTGCTCGGCATGGAAGAAATCGAAAAGCCGGAGCCACTGCGCTCTCGCGGCGGCTGCTGGTTCAGGACTGGTTCTCGCCAGCTACATATCGGCGTCGAAGAAAATTTCCGGCCGGCCACCAAAGCACACCCAGCGTTTGCCGTTGCCGATATCGACGCGGTATTCGACGCCTTGCAGAAGGCCGGCGTTCGATGCGTGTGGGACGACGCCATCGGCAATCTCCGCCGCTTTTATGCCGCCGATCCCTGGGGCAATCGCCTGGAATTCACGGAGCCTACTTCGAAAAAATAGCTGGTCGCGCATGACCATCTCGCAGTTGAGTAATCCGCTGAAACAATCGATAATCCTTTACTTAGCTGCGTGCTGTAAAACTCGCAATCACCAATGGAGCGATTGAATGGCCAATGACAAGAAGTTCGATGTGGACCGCCTCACCGCCATCGACGTGCACGTGCACATCGAGCACGAAGGCGAAGAAACCGGCGCGGACGAAGCCGCCCGCAAATATTTCGGCGAAGGCGCGCCGCGCGGCCGCCAGGGAATGGCCGATTACTACCGCTCGCGCAATATTGGCTGTGTGATATTCACCGTCGCCGAGCGCCTTTCGGGGCGCCCGCAAGTTTCAAACGATACGGTTATCGAGTTCGCAGCCCAAAATTCAGACATTATGATGGCTTTCGCCAGCGTCGATCCCACGCAAGGCCCTGCCGCTATCGAAGAAGCTAAGCGCCTGATCAAAACCGGCATGATCCGCGGATTCAAGCTCCATCCGCCAATCCAGCAGTTTTTCCCCAACGACCGTATCGCTTATCCACTCTATAAAGTCATCGAAGAAGCGCAGTTGCCCGTGCTCTTTCACACGGGGCACAGCGGAATTGGCACTGGAATGCCCGGCGGAGGCGGCATTCGCTTGAAATACGGCAACCCGATGTACATCGACGACGTTGCCGTCGATTTCCCAGACATGCCCATTATCATGGCGCACCCGTCGTTCCCCTGGCAGGACGAAGCTCTTTCGATCTGCCTCCACAAGCGCCAGGTTTATATCGATCTTTCCGGATGGTCGCCGAAGTATTTCCCGCCGAGCTTGATCCAGTACGCCAATACGCTGCTGAAAAATAAAATGCTCTTCGGCTCCGATTATCCTCTGATCACTCCGGACCGCTGGCTGGCCGACTTCGCCAAGATTCAGATCAAGGACGAAGTTCGTCCGCTCATATTGAAGGAGAATGCGATGCGCCTCTTCGGCTTCACCTCCAGGCAGGCAGCGACAAGCTAGAGCTTCATTGAAGTCCAAAGCGGCAAAAAAAAACAACTTGACAATCGCCACCCTGTATATGTATATACATCTTATTATGGGCGAGCAAAATCAACTTGCGCAGACCTCCGGGGCCCTGCCAACCCTGCCATGCGCGTGCGCCAATCTCCGACGCGCCGCGCGCGCCGTCAGCCGGCTGTACAACCAAGAGCTTCGTTGCCAGCAGATCGAAATCACTCAGTTCACGATTTTGATGGCTCTCGACCGCGCCGGAGAAATATCGCAAGGAAAGCTCGGCGAGCTGTTGGGCCTGGATTCGACGACGCTCACACGCATGCTGCCCCTTCTGAAAAAACGCGGCTGGATCCAAGAGAAAGAAGGCGAGGACCGTCGCTATCGAATCCTCGCGCTAACGCCCGCCGGGCGGACGAATCTCCGGCAAGCGATGCCGTATTGGAAGCGGGCGCAAGAGCGTATGCAAGCCGCACTCGGCGAGCAAACCATGAGCCAGTTGAGTGGATTGTTGGCGCTGGTCACGTCTGCTGTCGGCCAGTAATTTATTTTCTCATATAGATGTATATACATGCGCAAGATCGGAGTTTTGAGGAGCAGGTAAGGAGACCATCATGTTGCCGCAACTGTTGTTTTTCGTGAGTATTGCTTTCAGTTTCATCGCCTGGGGCCTCGTCACCGCTCGATATATCTGGCCGGCGCTCCGCACTCGCCCGTGCGCGGAAGCGCTGCGGCCTGTACTCATCCTGCACAGCTTTCGCTTCATGGGCTTGGCATTCTTGATTCCGGGGGTCGTATCGCCCAATCTGCCGTCCGCCTTCGCACGCTCTGCGGCCTTTGGGGACATCATTGCGGCCACGCTCGCTTTGCTTGCGCTGGCGTCGCTGCCGCGCACGTTTGGCCTTGTCATCGCATGGGTCTTCAATGTCTGGGGGGCAGCGGATCTCGTGAATGCCTTCTATCAAGCCAAGCACGCCGGGCTCTTGGCCGGGCAGCTAGGCGCGGCTTATTTCATTCCAACTGTCTTCGTGCCGCTGCTGTTTATCACCCACGGACTGGCTTTCCGGATTCTCCTGCAACGCCCAAATGAATTGGCAGTCGAGGAAGGCAGCCGCCCGGCGCAACACGCTTAATGCACGGAAAAGAAAGGACGAAAACGATGAACGCAAGAATTGAGAGCACTGCAATTCGTCACGAGGTGACTCGCCTGGAGATCCCCATTCCCGGGAGTTATGACGATTTTCTCCGGCGGTTTGAGGCTGCCGTGCCCATGTTCGGCAGAGATCGCGCGGCCGCACTGGTGGAACGAAAGGCGCCGTGGTCAGACGTCGTCGCCGACGTCTCCGCATCAGCGCCGCACGGTTTCTTGTTGTATTGGAAACTCGACCTCGCGCCGCTGATGGGTCTCGCCGGCAACAAAAGACGCGCGACGGAATATCTGATGGGCAATCACACAATTGCCGAGACCATGTATCGCCACGATCCGAAGGTTGCGCTCTACGTCCCGCTGCGTTGCGCCATCTACGAAGCGGATGGAGAGCCTCGATTCGCAATCGACCAGCCGAGCACGGTTCTTTCCAGCTTGGGTCGCGGCGAGATTATGCAGGTTGGCAAGGAGCTAGATCGCAAACTCGCTAGACTGTTTGGCGTATTGCACCTTGAAGTGCCCGCCACATTGGATGATTAAACATTAGACGACCACTCGGACGGCTGCGGACGAAAAGGCCGAATGCGGCGTGGCTCGTCCCTCGTGCGCTACCTCACCACTTCGGAATGCCGCAGACGAAGTTCGCCGCGTCGTTCGTGTCGCCGCTGCCCTTATAGATCGCCGCTTGCGGGTAAGGGCACAGCGGGCGAGTTTCCACTACTTTGCCGCCTTCCGACTTCGACGCGATGATCTTCGTCGGAGCCACGCCGTGCTCGCGCCATTTCTCCACGGCCGAAAGCGCGTCGAACGTCGTCGGCCCATCGCCTCCCTGGCAGTGCATCATCCCCGGCACCATGAAGAGGCGCGCAAACTCCGCCGTCTTTTTGGCTCCGCCCATGGTGGCTTCGACGCTTTTGTAATAATTGACGCTGTTTTCCGGCGCGATCAGCTGGTCACCCCAGCCGTGGTACATCACCAGCTTGCCGCCGTGCGCTTCGAAAGCCGACAAATTCGGGTCGATTGCATTCGTGGTGGCGCCGACTTTCTTGTCCGCATAGCGCGTATCGCGATCCGTATTGAACGTACGGAAATCGTAGTTCGGATTGTCAAACACCATGTATTTGAAAAATCCGTCGCTGATTGCAGCCGGCTTCGGACCGCCGACCGCCATCCGCCAGTGCATCTCCGTGCCCGGCTCGAGACCCGGGAAAACCTGCTTCCCGTTGGCAAACTTCGCGCCGGCATAAATTCCCTGCGCCGTCTTCACCTGTGCAGCGGTCAGGCAATCGTCGTCGCCTTCGCCCTTGCATTCGACCGTCTTCGGATTGAAATGGCAGCGCGTTGGATCCTCGATCACGCCGTCTTTCACCCCATCCATCGCATCGCACGCGTTGAGCGCCGCCTGGTGCAGCGCTGGATACTTGCTCGGCGGAATGTACTCCGGCCCGCTGGTTCCGTCGCGGAGGGATAGCCAACTCATGTATTCCTGGCCGGCCTGCAAGTGAGTTATGTAATTTGCTGACGCGCCAGCTACGATGCCGTCGTAATCATCCGGATACCTCTGTGCCTCGGTCAGACCCTGCTTGCCGCCAGTCGAGCACCCATCCCAATAAGCGTACTTCGCGGGCGCACCGTAATACGCTTTCACGATCTGCTTCGAGGTCGCCGTCATTACGTGCACGGCGCGATACGACCAGTCGATTAGCTTCTGCGGATGGCCCAACGCCCAACTTTCGTCCATTCCTTTGTGGCCCGTGTCTGTGGCGGCGATCGCGAACCCGAGCTTCAGCCCAGTGTCCATGGCGTCGTAGCTGATCGCGCCGATGAATCCTCCGTTCCCGATAGCCTCAAATTTGCTATTCCACGCGCTCGCGGCAGGCAGCCACACTTCGAATTCGATGTGCGAATCACTTGTTGGCGTGGCATAGGCCTCTACTCGGCAAATGGGCTCCGAAACTCGCAGGATATGCGCCTTGGCAAACGGCGACGCAGGAATCGGTATCGCCAGGACGTGGTCCGGACCGTATGTTTCCGTCGCCGAAATCGTTACGTTCGTAATTTTCAGTGACTTGAGAGCTTCACAGGACTGCTGCGCGCACGCCGTCGGCATTATCATCAAACAGGCCGCAAACAAAACGGACGCGGCCGTAACGACTTTCGCTCGCTTCATTTCTCCCCCATGTGGTGCAGCTTGGCGGACGATTTCTATGATCTGCGGGTGGAGATATACACCGTTGTTCGTTTACCTGCAAGCTAGCGATGAATGATTCTGCGTCGCCGAAAAGCGTAGGCTTGGTTGCAACTAAAATGCTGGGATGTTGAGCGCGAAATGACTCTGAAAACCCGGCAGGGTGCGACCGCGATGACTTACGGCGAAGCCTGGCTGGACCCGGTGTATTCGCCTTCCTTTGTATCGGCGTCTGTCGCGAAGTAGTTGTGCGCATACAGGTCGCGGTAAATTTCGCCGGCAATACCGGATGCGCGCGGCCCACTGATGTACGGGCTGGGACCGTGCAACAGCACCACCAGCACGAGCCTCGGATGCTGCTGGTCGGCGTAGGAAACGAACCATCCCAGGTGCCCGCCGACGTGGTCGTCCGTGCAAGTGCCGGTCTTCCCCAGATCCTGTTCGCCGTCAGGGTCGTAGCTGCGTCGCGCCGTGCCGTACATGACGGCGCCAAGCATTCCTTCGCGCAAGTCAGGGAGCAGCGGTGTGATATCCAGGCGCTCCCGGACCCGAGGACGGAAATCCTGCTCCGCCTCCGCACTTCGGGGATACTGCAAATAATATTGCGTGCCACCGTTTGCCACCATAGTCACAAGCGACGCCAATTGAAGCGGCGTGATGCGAATGCCTTCCCCGAAGCTCGACATGCGCGCA
>JASHWB010000077.1 GCA_030044295.1 Candidatus Acidiferrales bacterium | reverse complement strand
TCTTCGACGGGGCGCCGCGTGGGCGTCTCGCGCGTGTATTCCTTGAATCCGGTGACCTTACCCATGGATCACCCGGCCGCCCTTGGATTCGCCACCGTGCGACGCGATTAACGCAGCGGGCATGCGCGGAATTCCGAGCACACGTTTGTATTCGTGCGGGAAAACTTTGACGAATTTCGGCAGCGTAGACTCCCAATTGTCCAAAATCCACTTCGCTTGCGGGCTGCCGGTATATTCCGCGTGGCGCGAGATCAGTTCGAAGAGCTTATCGACATCAGCGCGATCGGCGACGGGTTCGAGATCGACCTCCGCGCGATTGCATCGCACGGACGCGAAATCCCCCTTGCGATCGAGTACGTAGGCGATGCCCCCAGTCATGCCCGCCGCGAAATTTCTGCCGGTCTCGCCGAGCACGACCACCAAACCGTTGGTCATGTACTCGCAACCGTGGTCGCCCACACCTTCCACGACCGCTGTCGCGCCGGAGTTGCGGACAGCGAAACGTTCACCAGCCATGCCGCCGAAAAATGCCTCGCCGCTGGTAGCGCCGTAGAGACAGACGTTACCAATCAAAATGTTTTCTTCGGGCACGAACTCGGATCGTTGAGAGTGGTAAATAATCAGCCGGCCGCCGGACAGGCCCTTGCCGACGTAGTCGTTGGCGTCGCCTTCGAGCGTGAGCGTAACGCCTTTGGCCAGAAACGCGCCGAAGCTTTGGCCCGCGCAGCCGGTGAAGTGAATGCGAACGGTATCTTCGGGAAGCCCGGCCGAGCCATGACGGCGCGCGATCTCTCCGCTCAGCATGGTGCCGACGGTACGATGAATGTTGCGGATGGGCAGGCTGAGCGCAACCGGAGCGCGGTTTTCGAGCGCCTCCTGGGTCATCTCGATGAGTTTGCAATCGAGCGCGTCCTGCAGACCGTGATCCTGCTGCGTGGTATTGCGGCGCGCAATGTGGCTGGGCACCGGCGGGTCGTGCAGAACCGCCGAGAGGTCGATGCCTTTTGCTTTCCAGTGCTCTACATCCTGACGCTGCATCAAGCAATCTACGCGGCCGACCATTTCGTTGACGGTGCGGAAGCCGAGCTCCGCCATGATGCGGCGCAAGTCTTCGGCGACGAAGAAGAAAAAGTTGATTACGTGCTCCGGCTGGCCCTGAAACTTCTTGCGCAAATCGGGATCCTGCGTGGCGATGCCGACGGGGCAAGTGTTCAGATGGCACTTGCGCATCATGATGCAGCCCATGGAAACCAGCGGCGCCGTGGAGAAGCCGAACTCTTCAGCCCCGAGCAGGGCAGCGATGGCGACATCGCGGCCCGTTTGCAACTTTCCATCAACTTGCAGGCGGACGCGGCTGCGCAGATCGTTGAGCACCAGCACCTGCTGGGTTTCCGAAAGGCCCAGCTCCCAAGGCACGCCGGCGTGGCGAATCGAGCTGATCGGCGAGGCGCCGGTGCCGCCGTCGTATCCGCTGATCAGGATCACGTCCGCGTGCGCCTTGGCCACTCCCGCGGCGACTGTGCCCACGCCTGCTTCGGCTACCAGCTTGACGGAGATGCGCGCGCGAGGGTTCGAATTCTTCAAATCGTGAATCAGCTGCGCCAAGTCTTCGATGGAGTAGATATCGTGGTGCGGAGGCGGAGAAATCAGGCCAACGCCGGGAATCGAGTGGCGCACGCGAGCGATTTGCTGGTCCACTTTGTGGCCGGGGAGCTGGCCGCCTTCACCGGGCTTCGCACCTTGCGCGATTTTGATCTGTAGGTCGTCGGAATTGACGAGATAGGTCATCGTGACGCCGAAGCGTGCCGAGGCCACCTGCTTGATGGCGCTACGGCGCAGGTCGCCATTGGCGTCGGGGCGGAAGCGGACCTCGTCCTCGCCGCCTTCGCCGGTATTCGACTTTCCGCCGATGCGGTTCATGGCGATGGCCAGCGTCTCGTGCGCTTCCTTGCTGATGGAGCCGAACGACATGGCGCCGGTGGCGAAGCGCTTCACAATCACCGAAGCGGGTTCGACGTCCTCCAGCGGCACGGGCGGACCAGAGGGCTTGAATTCCAGCATCCCGCGGAGCATCAGGTGATCGCGATTCTGCTGATTGATGATCTTCGCGAACTCGTCAAAGGTCTCGATTTTGTTCTGGCGCACGGCATGCTGCAATTTACTGACCGTCAGCGGATTTAGGAGGTGGCGCTCGCCGAAAATCCTGTATTGATATTCGCCGCCGACGCGCAACGTGGCGCTCGATTCGTTCGCTGGCTGCATGGCGAACGCATGCTTCATCAGCGCCTCGCGCGCCAAAACTTCCATACTGACGCCTTCGATGCGCGATGACGTGCCGGTGAAGTAGCGATCCACGATCGAGCGGTTCAGGCCGATGGCCTCGAAAATCTGGGCGCCCTGGTAACTTTGCAGGGTGGAGATGCCCATTTTCGAAAAAACCTTGAGCAGACCCTTGTCCACCGCTTTCATGTAGCTCTTGAAGGCCTTGTCCCAGGTGTAGTCTGCCGGGAAAGAGCCATCGCGATAGAGATTTTCGAGCGTCTCGATTGCCAGGTACGGATTCACGGCGCTCGCGCCATAGCCCAGCAGCAGAGCGAAATGCATTACTTCGCGCGGCTCGCCCGATTCGACGATCAGCGCAACCTGGTTGCGTGTTTTTTCGCGGATCAAATGGTTATGAACGGCGGAAAGCGCCAGCAGGCTGGGAATGGGCGCGTATTCCGCATCCACACCGCGATCGGAAAGTATCAGCAGCGTGTAACCATTGCGAATCGCCAGCGCCGCGCGGCGGCACAGAGCTTCCACGGACTTTTCCAGCTCCTGCTCGCCGCCATCGACGCGGAAAAGAGTGGAAAGCGTGGTCGCCAAGAAGTCGCCCCAACTGACTCGACGAATTTTCTCGAGGCGCCAATTGGAGATGATTGGGTGTCGCAGCTTGAGCGTGTGGCAATTCTTCGGGGTTTCTTCCAGGATGTTGCCTTCGCGCCCGATATAGCTGTTGAGCGACATCACCAAATCTTCGCGAATCGAGTCGATCGCGGGATTGGTGACCTGCGCGAAGGCCTGCTTGAAATAGTTGAAGAGCAGTTGCGGCTGATCGGAGAGGCACGCGAGAGGCGTGTCGATGCCCATCGATCCGACCGGCTCTTGCGCCTGCAGCGCGGAAGGCAGAAGAACGGTCTTCAAGTCTTCGTCCGTGTAGCCAAACGCGCGCTGGCGCATCAGGATGGTTTCATGGTCGGTCGGCTGGACGCGCGTTGGATTCGGCAGATCGTCGAGCGTGATCTGGTTTTCTTTCACCCATTGTCCGTACGGCTGGCGACCGGCCAGTTGCTGCTTCACTTCTTCGTCTGAAATCAGGCGCCGCTGCTCGGTATCGACGAGCAGCATGCGGCCCGGCGCCAATCGGCCCTTCATGCGCACGGTTTCGGGCTTGATCGGCAGTACGCCGGCTTCCGAGGCCATGACAACCAGCCCGTCGTTCGTGACTAGATAGCGCCCGGGGCGCAGGCCGTTGCGGTCGAGCTTCGCGCCGATGACGCGGCCATCGGTGAATGCCACCGCCGCGGGCCCGTCCCAAGGCTCCATTAGCGACGCGTGATATTCGTAGAATGCCTTCACGTCCTCCGGCATGGTGGGATCGTGATCCCACGCCTCGGGAATCAACATCGACATCACATGAGGCAGACTGCGACCAGCGAGCGTTAGCAGCTCGATGGCGTTGTCGAGCATGGCCGAGTCGCTGCCGCCGGGCTGAATGATTGGAAGCAGTTTCTTGATGTCGTCGCCGAAAAGCGGCGAAGCGAGCACGGATTGGCGCGCGTGCATCCAGTTCATGTTGCCGCGCAGCGTGTTGATTTCGCCGTTGTGACAGACGTAGCGGTAGGGGTGCGCCAGCTTCCAGCTGGGGAAGGTGTTGGTTGAAAAGCGTTGGTGGACCAGACAAAGGCCGCTGGTCACATCCGGGTCGGAAAGTTCTTTGTAAAAGTGCGTGATCTGCGGCGCGAGCAAAAGCCCTTTATAGACGATGGTGCGCGATGAAAGAGAAGGGACGTAGAAGAAGTCCTTCTCCTTCAAATC
>JASHWB010000076.1 GCA_030044295.1 Candidatus Acidiferrales bacterium | reverse complement strand
ATGATCACCAGAGCAACGATCCAGCCGCCATGCGAGCGAGCCGAGTCCAGAGCACCTTGGAAGGCGAAGAATTTTCCGAGGAAGCCACCCGTGGCCGGCAAGCCCAGCAACGCAAGAAGAAACAGCGAGAAGCACGCGGCGAGCGCGGGTTGCTTCATGCCGAGGCCGGCGTAGTCCTGCAAGTGCAGCCGCTTTTCGCCTTCCTGGCTGACGTGCGTGACGACCAGGAACGCGCCGACTTTCATCAGCACGTACGCCGCGAGATAGAAGAGCACGGCGGCGATGCCCAGCTCGGTGGAGGCAGCGAAGGCAACCAGAATGTACCCGGCATGGGCGATCGACGAGTAGGCCAGCATGCGCTTGACGTTGGTTTGAACCAAAGCGCCAAGGTTGCCGATGAACATCGTGAGGATCGCGGAGATCCAAATCACCCAGAACCAGATGCCGCTTGCGGAATGAAACGAGACGTAGAAGATGCGGATCATCAGCGCGAACGTGGCGGCCTTGGGCGCGGAGGCGAGCAGCGCGGTGACGGGCGAAGGTGCGCCTTCATAGACATCGGGCGCATAAACTTGGAACGGCGCGGCCACGACTTTAAAGCCGAGGCCGACGAAAATCAGCCCGAGGCCGATGATTGCGAGCGAGGGAATGTGGCCATTGGCGGAAAGCTGGCGCTCCAACTCGGATTTTACGGCGTCGATGTACGTGGTGCCCGTGGAGCCATAGATCATGGCGATGCCATAGAGGAAAAACGCCGTGGCGAAGGAGCCCAGCAGGAAATACTTCATGGCGGCTTCGTTCGATTCCTTCGCTTTGCGCCGGAAGCCGCACAGGATGTAGCTGGAGATCGAGCTCATTTCCAGGCCAATGAAGGCGGTGATTAGTTCGTTGGCGCCGGCCAGGATGCCCATGCCCGCCGTGGCGAAGAGCACCAGCGCGTAATATTCGCCGCGCTGAATGCCTTCGCGATCGAGATAATCGATCGAGCCAAGGATGGCCAGCGCGGCGGCGCCAACCACGATGACGTGGACGAAGAGGCTGAAATTGTCGGTGCTGATCAGGCGGCTATAAGCGAAGCCCTTCTCCGCCGCGGCGACGTGGATCGAAGCGAGCGCGACGAGCGTGCCGACGAACGCCGTCCAGCCAAGCACGCGACGGCTCGATGGCTTCACGAACGGATCCACGATCATGACGATCATTCCGAAGACGCAGAGCACGACTTCGGGCGCGATGCGGTGCAAATTGGCGATCTGCTCGGGCAGGCTGATCGCTATGCCGGTCATGGCCGCGCCTGCCTTTCCACAGCCACAGCAGGCAGCACGATCGCGTGCGGGCCGATTTTGGCAGGAATAGCGGGGCGCACGGCGTTCTGAGGGCGCTGCAGTTCAGTATTCATTTGCTGGAGCAGGGCGTTGGCGGCCGGCTCCATGGGACGCGTGAAGTAGGGCGACGCGATGCCCATGAAAAGGATCGCGACAGCCAGAGTGCCAAGAATGAAGCGCTCGCGGAGCGAAGCGTCCGGCAGCGTGCGATTTTTCTCGACGGTAACTTCGCCAAGCGCAACTCGCTGATAGGCCCACAGCAGATAAATCGCGGAGAGAACGGCGCCGCTGGCGGCCCAACTGGCCCATGCGTGGTGAGAAGCGAAAGTGCCGATGAGGATCAGAAATTCGCCAATGAAACCGTTGAGCGGCGGCAAGGCCAGCGAAGAGAGCGCGATGAAAAGAAACAGTCCCATCAGCACGGGCATCGGCGTGGCAAGGCCGCCAAATTCGCTGATCTCGTGCGTGTGGCGGCGGTCGTACAACATGCCAACGGCGAGGAAGAGCGCGCCGGTAGAGACGCCATGGTTCAGCATCTGATAGATCGCGCCCTGCATGGCGACGGTGTTGAAGGCAAAGATGCCGAGCACGACAAATCCCAGATGGCTGACGGATGTGTAGGCGACGAGGCGCTTCAAGTCGTGCTGCACGGTGGCGACGAGCGCGCCGTACACGATGCCAATGATCGCCAGGACGCCAATCATGGGCGCAAGCTTGTGGGCCGCGGCAGGGAAGAGCGGCAGGCAGAAGCGCAGCATGCCGTAGGTGCCGAGTTTCAGCATTACGCCTGCAAGGATCACGGAGCCGGCCGTGGGTGCATCGGTGTGCGCGTCCGGGAGCCAGGTGTGGAGCGGGAAGAGCGGAACCTTGATGGCGAAAGCAAGGAAGAAGGCGCCGAACAGAACCAGCTCCGTTGTCGACGAAAGCGGGACACTGTTTGCAAGAACGCTCTCGATAACCAGCAGATCGAAGGATCCAGTTCCCGTGGTGCTAGCCATTGCCGTGATGTGGTAGAGCCAGATGATGGCGACCAGCATCAGGATCGAGCCGAACATCGTGTACAGAATGAATTTGACGGCGGCGTAAATGCGGCGCTCGTGTCCCCAGATGCCGATCATGAAATACATGGGAATGAGCGTCACTTCCCAGAAAACGAAGAACAGGAAGAGATCGAGCGAGACGAACACGCCAATCATGGCCGTCTCGATCACCAAAAGGCAGATGAAAAATCCCTTCACGTTTTCCTGAATCGATTTCCAGGAACAAAGCATCGCCAGCGGCGTGAGAAAGGTGGTGAGCAGGACGAGGAACAAGCTGATGCCGTCGACGCCCATGTGGTAATGAATCGACGGGCCGATCCAATTGTAAAATTCCTGGAACTGGAAGCCGGCATCGGTGCTGTCGAATCCGCGGAGCAGCAGCAGGGAAACCGCGAATTCGCCGACCGAAGCGGCGAACGCGATACGTCGAATCCAGACGTGATCGTCCGAGCGCAGTACCAGGAGCGCCGCCACGCTGAAGAGCGGCAGAAAGGTGACTACGGTCAGCAGATACGACGCCTGTGCGTGCACTCTAGCGCACCGCCCATCCGATAAATGCCAGCAGAAGCATGGTGAAACCCACCGCGCCCACGACAACCCACGAAGCATAGCTGCGCGTATTACCCGATTGCAGTTCGCGCACGACGCCGCCCGATTCGCGCGCGGCGCTTGCGGTTCCGTTTACCGCGCCATCGATCGCGCCGGCATCGATGACCTTCCAGAGCACGTTTCTGGAAACCCACAGAAGCGGGCGGATGATAAGCGCGAGGTAAATCTCGTCCACAAAATATTTGTTCCAGAGCAGGACGTAAGCCGCGTGCAGTTGCTGCGCGAGCTTTTTCGGGGCCTTGGGATTTTTGATGTAGAACCACCAGGCGACCAGCAAGCCGATTACGGCCAGAATCACCGGGATGCCGACGATCGCCAGCAGTAATTGCATGCCCGCGCTTACGCCGGGCGCGCCCGATGCCTCTGATACGACGGGTGACGCCGCGTACCTGGTGAATACCGGCTGCAGGAAGCCATCGAAATAGTCGATTCCACCAACCAATTTCGGCGCGGCGACCCACCCGCCGAAAATAGAAAGAAACGCCAAAATGATAAGAGGAACGGTCATTTTCGGCGGCGACTCGTGGACGTGCACATGGTGCTCGTCAAATCGAGGTTTGCCGCAGAACGTCAAAAATATGAGGCGGAACATATAAAACGAGGTGAGGCCCGCAGCGAAGACTCCGACTGCCCAGAGCCAGAGGCTGGCGTGCGGGCCGGATTTCGCCGCCTCGAGGATCTCGTCCTTGCTGAAGAATCCGGCAAACCCGGGAATACCGGCAATCGCCAGCGTCGCGATCAGCATGGTCCAGTAGGTGATGGGAATTTTTTTACGCAGGCCGCCCATCCTGGTCATGTCCTGCTCGCCGCCCATGGCGTGAATCACGCTGCCCGCCGTAAGGAAGAGCAGGCCCTTAAAGAACGCGTGGGTCATCAGGTGGAAGATGCCGGCGGCATACGCTCCCACTCCACAGCCGAGGAACATGTAGCCGAGCTGGGAAATGGTGGAATAGGCGAGCACTTTCTTGATGTCGTTCTGCGTGAGCGCGATGGTGGCCGCGAACAGGGCCGTGATGCACCCAACGACGGCCACCAGGTACATGGCGATCGGCGCCCGGGAAAAAATCGGGTTCATACGCGCAACCATGTACACACCGGCAGTGACCATGGTGGCGGCGTGGATCAGCGCGCTGACGGGCGTGGGGCCTTCCATCGCATCCGGCAGCCAAACGTAGAGCGGCAATTGCGCTGATTTTCCAATAGCTCCCACGAAGAGCAGAACGGCAATAGCCGTCAGCACGCCGGCGTGAGCCATTGTCTCCGGCTGCATCTTTTCGGCCACATACCTGAACATGTCGCCGTACGTCAGCGAGCCGAAGGTCCAAAACGCCAGCAGAATGCCAACCATGAAGGCGAAATCGCCAACGCGCGTGGTGATGAACGCTTTCTTGCCCGCATCGGCGGCTGATTTCTTGCGGAACCAAAATCCGACCAGCAAATAGCTGCACAGACCCACGCCTTCCCATCCGACGAACATCACGGCAAGATTCGCGCCGGTAACCAGCGTGAGCATGAAGAACATGAACAAGTTGAGGTAGCAGAAGAAGCGGTAGTAGCCGCCATCATGTTCCATGTAACCGGTGGAATAGATGTGGATCAGCAGGCCGACGAACGAAACCGTCAGCAGCATGATGACGGTGAGTTGGTCCACTTGCAGAGCGAAATCGATGCGGAAGGGATGGTCCGTCATTTCCCCGGCGGCCATCCAGGTGTAGTAGCTACGGACCCAGGGAATCGCGTTCTGCGGCAAGTACCAGAATTCGCGAACCAATTCGCATACCGCAAGGAACGTAAGCGAAACCGAACCAATCGCCACGGAATTTACCGCGGCTTTCGGGAACCTCCTGCCGAACAGGCCATTGATCGCGGCTCCCAGAATCGGCAGCAGCAAAATGATCCAGATGTGGTTGAGCATGAACATTAGAATTTGAGCTGGTCCACCCGCTCAACGTTCAAGGATTCGCGGTTCTGCGCCATCATAATCACGATGGCAAGGCCCACCGCCGCTTCGGCCGCCGCCACTACGATCACGAAGAAGACGAAGACCAGCCCGTCCAATTGGCTGTGGGCGCGGGCGAAAGCAACGAACGCCAGATTCACGGCGTTGAGCATCAGCTCGATGGACATAAAGACCGCGATCACGTTGCGCTTGAAAATGAACGCGACCACGCCTAAACCGAAGAGCACTCCGCTCAGCACCAGATAGTAGGAGATCGGAATGATCACGGGTTCTTCCTCGCCAGCACCAGCGCGCCCAAGATCGCGATCAGAATCAGAATCGAAGTGGCTTCGAAATTGAAAAGGTACTGCTGGAAAAGCTCGGCGGAGAGGGCCCTGGTGGAGAAGCCCTGCGTAACCGCTTCCGCTCCGTGGCCGATCACCGAACCGGCGCGGGAGGTATAGAGCCAGCGCGCCACTACGAGCAGCAGAAAGAATCCCAACGGCAGGCCGACGAACTTGGCGAGTTTGCTGAAGTCGGTGCGCTCTTCGACGCCGGCATTGAGCAGCATGATCACGAATACGAACAACACCATGACCGCGCCGGCGTACACGATAATCTGAATGGCGGATATAAACTCGGCGCCCAGAAGAAGGTACAGGATCGCCAGCGCGATCATCACCAGAATCAGCGAAAGGGCGCTGTGAATCGGCTCGCGCGACAAAATGAGCAGGATCGCGCCGGTGACGGCCAGCAGAGCGCAGGCGAAGAATACGATCGCCGGTACGATCATGCGTGCCTCGAGAACGCGGGGAAGACCAGCACCAGGGCGGTGATCACCAGATTCGCGAGCGATACGGGAAGCAGGAACTTCCACCCGAATGACATGAGCTGATCGTAACGGAAGCGGGGAAGCGTCCCTCGAACCCAAACGTAAAAGAAGAGGAACACCAGAACTTTCAGGGTGAACCAGAAGGGACCCTGAACGTAGGGAGCGACCCATGGGGTGAGGCAGATCGCGCCAATCCCGAGCGAGAGTACGGTTACAACACCGAGCTGGAGTTTTGCGAGTCCGTGCATGCGCGTAGCCGCGTCAATCGCGCAATAGACTCCAAGGGCCAGCAGGCACGCGCCAGGCAGGTACAGTTGCCAATGCCAGCTATCCGGAAAGGGCGAGAGCCATCCGCCAAAGAACAAGATCGTTGCCAGACACGAGACCGTGATCATGTTGGCGTACTCAGCCATGAAAAACATGGCGAATTTGAAACTTGAATACTCGGTGTGGAAGCCGGCGACCAGTTCCGTTTCCGCCTCCGGCAGATCGAACGGAATGCGATTGGTCTCCGCAATCGCAGCGGTGAGATAGCACAGGAATCCGACAATCTGCGGCAGAAAGTGCCAGCGAGGCCAGAAACCCAGCCAGTAGCCGCGCTGGCCTTCGATAATGCCGTTGAAATTCAACGTGCCGGCGAGCAGCAGTACGCCGACGACGGAAATCGTCAGAGAAACTTCATAGCTGATCATCTGCGCCGAGCTGCGTAGCCCGCCCAGCAGCGGATACTTGCTGTTCGAAGACCATCCGGCGAGCGCCACGCCGTAAACACCCATCGACGTGATGGCAAACAGGTAGATCAGGCCGATATTGCTGTTCGAGACGAGGAAAATCTGCTGCCCGTGCAGAAAATGCAGCTCGGGCGAGCCGAAGGGGATTAGGGCGATGGCCGTGAGAGACAGCGTTAGGGCCAGGAACGGCGCGAGGATGTACACCAACTTGTCGGAAGCCGGCGGAGTGAAATCTTCCTTAAAAAGGAATTTCAGGCCGTCGGCCAGCGGCTGAAGCAGTCCGTGCGCGCCCACGTAGTACGGGCCCCAGCGGGATTGAATATGGGCTACTACTTTGCGCTCAAACCAGGTGAGGTACGCTAACGCCGTCATCACAATGAACAGCAGAACGGCTATTTTTATTAACGATGCCACCAGGACTGAGTGCTCGGAGATGAACCCCACGGTTTCTCTTTCGCCTCGTCGGTAGAAGTAAGCCTGGAACAGTAGCTGCCCAGTGTACCACTGGTGAAAAGATAGTCCTCTGACGAAAACACCGCGCCCGCCGGTGGATCGTAGTTCGGCTCCGTCGCCTTGCACGACGCCGTCGCTTGCTCCGCGCCGCCCGCCAGCAAATTCGCCACGGAAAGGTCGTAACCGGGCACCTGCTGCCGGATTTCGTCGAAAGCCGCTTCGGGCGTGCGCAGGCGGATCGGAGTGCCCAGTCCGAGCATGGCGAGTTGGTGCGACAAAATCCGCAGCAGATCGAAGTCGCTGCGCGGGCCTTGCGGATCGATGGCGCGATGCGTCATCTGCACTTCGCCCGCGGTGTTGGTAAGCGTGCCCTCTTTTTCATAGGCGGATGCGGCAGGCAGGACGATGTCCGCATGCTTGGCCGTTTCGGTGAGGAACATGCCCTGCACGATCAGCAATTCGAGGCCGGCGATGCGTCCGGATTCGGGAATCTTGAAGGTCTTCACGGGATTCGTGCCGACGACGTAAAGAGCTTTGATTTGGCCCGCAACGGCGGCTTGCATCATTTCGCGCGCGGTGAGGCCCGGCTTGTCGGAAATTTCTCCACCCCACAGCTTCGAGTAACGGGCGCGTTCGGCGGAATCGGAAAGTGGAGCGTAGCCCGGCAAACGATCGGGGAGCAGTCCGAGGTCGGCCGCGCCGCGTGAGTTCGAATAGTCGCCAAGCGCCATGAATTTCGTATTGCCGCCGAGCCGCGCGGCAAATGAGACTAGATCTCGAATCGCGGCTCCCTGAATCGATGCTCCGAATAGCACCACGACGTCTTTTTCGGCTTCCAGCGCGGCCTTCAGGCCCGCAAGAGATTGAGTCGTATTTCCGTCGAGCTGGCCCTGCCCGGTGGCGAGCCAATGGAGCGCTTCCGCTTCGGCGTCCCGCGGCACTTCGGCGACGACTTGCGCCTGGCGATGAATCTTGCTCGGGCCGCCATTGATGACGTACAGCTTCGCCTGATGATGGCGAACGCCCGCGCGAATTTGCCACGCCGCGAGCGGATTCTGATTGTTCAGATCGTTCGCGATCAGCAATATCGCGTTGGCGTTATAAACGTCGGCCATCGTGGCGAGCGAATCTTTTGCTCGCGGGCCGAGCGCTGCGCCGAGTCCCGCATAATCGGCGGTGCGGTGATGATCGATGTTGTTGGTGCCGAGCGTGACGCGCGCGAAGCGGTTCAGCAGATAATTTTCTTCGTTGGTGGTGTGATTCGAACCGATCACGCCGATGGCGGAAGGGCCGTGCGTTTCGTGCGCCTGCTTCAGTCGGCGGCTGACTTCTTCTAGTGCGTCTTCCCAGCTGGCCGGCTGGAGCGAGCCATTGCGCCGCACGAGCGGCTGACGGATTCGCTCCGGATGTGAGGTGAAATCGAACGCGAAACGGCCCTTGGCGCACAAAAACTCGCCGTTAATCCCGGAGTGGTCGCGATTGTTGGCACGGATGATTTCGTTGTTGCGAACGCTCAGCGTGGTCTTGCAGCCATTGGAGCAATGCGTGCAGGGATCGCCGACGTAGGTCATTTCCCAGGGGCGCGTCTGATAGCGATACGTGCCGCTGGTGAGCGCACCAACGGGGCAAATGTCGATGCACATGCCGCATTCTTCGCAGGCCAGTTCGCCGGAAGCGTTGGGCAAAATGACGGAATGCACGCCGCGCGAACCGACGCCCAGGGCCTTCACGTCCATGCCCTCGTCGCAGACGCGCACACAGCGATAGCAGAGAATGCAGCGAGGCGCGTCGTAATACACGAGCGGCGACCATTTTTCCTCGG
>JASHWB010000075.1 GCA_030044295.1 Candidatus Acidiferrales bacterium | reverse complement strand
TAGCGAGGGCGATTCGATTCTTGCACGGCGGGTACGTGGTCCTGTGCGCCAGCCAGGATCTGGCGCGGCGGCGGAAGATCTGCCGTGATTAGCGACTCCACTTTGTTCCACACGGCCGGATCGCATTCGATCTGCGTGTGCGCCTTCATAAAGTAGCGATCCCACCAAGGATAACCCGAGCAGCGAAGATCAGTATGCGTGTAGTCGAAGCGGAAATTCCCGACGATATGTGTGCGCGACGGGTCTTGCGCACGGATTCTCTGGACGCCGTGGATCAGTCCGTGGGCCTGATAAAAGTTGGCCGCTTCGAGAACGTTGGATGGAATTATCGAAATCGTGCCCCAATTTTTCGAAATAGCATCCACCTGAATCGTGAGAAGGACAGGGATACCATCTTTCTGCAGCGCGCGGGCCAACTGCACGACGGCCGCGCCGCCCCAACTGTGGCCGTACAGTACAATTCTGGCATCTTGCTTCTCACCACTGGACAAAACTCCGTGACTGCCGGCGGCCAAAAGCGTCACGACTCGCCGATGAGCTTGCTCAACTCGCCGATTTTCGAAGATTTCCGCGTCCACTCCCGACGCGTAAATCCGGCGCAGCCGTTCCGCGAATTGCACCTCCGAATGGACCTGATTGTCCGCGCTAACGAATCCACCCACGAAACCAATAACGATCGCCGGCGGCTGGGGAGAAACGCCTGGCTGCGCTGATCTAACCGGTACGGGTCGACCACTGCCGGACGCGAAGACGCCCGCAAGAAGAATGCCGAGCAACGAGGCGTGCTTCAAACGAGTCACGAAGAATTCAATATAACAGGATCAGTACGCCCGGGATCAATTTCCGACGGCGGAGCCTTCACGTGAAGGAAGCGCAGGCGAGGAAAAAGACGCGAGATCCTGGGTTCCCGAAACTCTGTTACGCGCACGCTCCAGCCGCGCCCAGTCTTCCCTGAACTCGAGCATCGTCTCCCGGCGATGTTTGGGGCTTTTCAGTACTTGGTTCACTCGCGCCAGAAGAAACGCGAACGCCAGGCGAGGATCGCTGCCGGGAGCAAAAATGCTGTTTGTTCCGACGCCTAATTGGCGCGTGCTGCTTTCGCAGGACACATTCATCCAAAGAGAGCCGTCAGCCCCGACGAAAGGTACGGCGCAACGATCGAGTTGCGCAAAAAACTCATCGAGGTAAAGTTTGTTTGGGATAACTTGTTCTCGCACCGCCTGTTTCACAATCGCGTCGAACTGCTTCTTGTATTGTCGCCATTCGGCCGGTGTACCGACAATTTCCACACGGCCTTTCACGCTCTCGGGTACTTCCAAAAAATGTGCGGCGCTCTCGCCCCGTAGCGAAACTGGCACGGATTTCGGGGCATTCGACACGTCAATTGCCTCCGTTGCCGGATGAGCCTCAAATTCTCGTTCCGGGCTAAATCGGCCGTGCGCGAAATAAGCCGCCGCGACGAACGGCAGCTCGTGGTTGGCGAAAATGGCCATGGGGACTAACAGCTTCTTAGAGCGGAATAGCTGCTCGGTTCCGTTGCGCGGTTCGGTACTACGCTTGATGGTTCCGGGCAGTTGCGAGAAATGCAGAACGCAGAGCTGCAAATCGGGATGCTCCAATGCGTACCGGGTGAAGGTTCTGGCGACGGCCTTAGGGCTGGTCATTCCGAAATCGTCGATCACGTCGCGATGCGCGGAATGGGGAAAGTAGGTGTCGAGAATTCTTTTCACGAAGTCGGCGCAGTTGTCCGTGACTCCATCGAAGTGATTTTGATTGGGAAGCGAGTTGAACTCCGCAATGATGCGCAGATCCTGCTGGAGGGAAGTGTCGACGTAGAAGATGTATAGGCTACGCGACATGGTCGCGCCAACCATTTCCTTCCATTCCGCTTTTTCGCTGCTCACGCAGGTCTCCGCGTAACAGTACTTCGACAAGACGCGCGCGCGGTAATTTTGCTCAAGAATAGATTTCAGTTGTGGGGAACCGAGGAGCGGGCGATCCTCGGGGTTTTCAACTCCGTAGAGATACACGTCGAGTGGGACGATGTTCCATGCGAACCGCTGGTTTTCACCCAGATTTATGTAATTGCTCATCACCGAACCGTTTTCACCGGGCCGGCAAAGGCGAAGTTTGATCGGCGAGGAAGGGCAGATACGGGAGAAATATACGGACGTATGTCCAGAGCCGGTCACCCATTGGGCGCTGGTATCCAGAGACTCGTTGAGGACAACTCCGACGCCAGCATGGGCGCCCGGGCAAACGAAACCAGCCGTCAGAATCGCAAAAACGACAGCTCGGAATACCAAGTTTCGCGTTCGTGTTCGCATATCTCTTTCTAGAGACGGCGCAAAGGCGTCGCCCCGCGTGCCAAACACAGGGTAAAAAGCACCCTATGTCCTTAGATGCAGATTAATTTCGAAGCGTCGTGAGGAAAACAGGCTCCTTGGCCTAGGTGTTGCTTTCCAGCTATCGCCACAAAGCGTTGCAGGTGGGAGAGGCCGATCTTGCGTTCTTGGCCGAGACCGCAGGCGGGATGCGCGAACTTGCGGAACGCTGAGACACAGATAGCGTCTCTCGTATCCGACCAATGCCAGCATTCCGGAGACCGATGGATTTAAGGCTGGACCATCCCTCGACGGACGGCATAGCGGACGAGGCTCGCGGTTTCGTGTATGTCGAGCTTCTGCATGAGCCGGGTACGATGGGACTCGGCCGTCTTCACCGAGATTCCGAGCACCGAGGCCACGTCCTTTGTCGATTTTCCCTCGGCGATCAGTTGCAGCACTTGGCGTTCGCGAGGAGTGAGCGAGTCGGCGGGCTTCTTGGATTTTGAGCGATAAGCCTCGAGCAGAGCTCTTGAAACTCCGGGGCTGAGATAAATCTCTCCGCCCGAAACCTGCCTCATCGCCTGGACCAAATCACGCGCAGCCTGACTTTTGAGGACGTATCCCTTCACTCCGGCATCGAGCGCTTCGGATAGGTACTGTTCTTCGTCATGCTGGGTAAGGAGAATGGTTTTGATCTTTGGAAAGGAGCGGCTGATGGTGCGAGCCGCTTCGAGTCCATTTAGGACTGGCATAGCGATATCCATTACGACGATATCAGGGCGTTGCAGTTCGATCTGACGCAGGGCATCCTGCCCTTCGGCGGCCTCCGCGACGATTTGAAACCCTTCGCGCTCGAGAAGCGATCTGAGGCTTTCTCGAACCAAGACGTGGTCGTCAGCAAGTACGACGCGGATTGACATTGTTCGGTGACTCCTTAGTGCCACTCAGTCGAATATGTGTTTCGTCACGAAATCGAGAGCGGGATTTCATCAAAAACTGGCTTATCAACAGCATGCAGCGGTTCGCGCGCGTCAATCAAGCCGTGATCTCTCGCAGCAACTGACCCAAAGCGGCCTCCTTTTCGCGCGCCAAGGCTCGACAGTCTACGTTCAGTACCATCCTTGAGCTATCTCACTCAAGGCAGCGAACCCTCTCATACGCCCTCAGGTAAAGACCTGATACGATAACTTTTAAGACCCTAAGATTCAGATATTTAGCGCGAAGGAAGCCGATGTTGCCCTACTCGAGCTTGAGGCCGAGTGGCGCGAACAAAACCGCGTTAGTGCGCCACCACAAAGCCCGGTTTTAGTTCGCATCGGTAGCTCTTCGACTGGTTTTTCGCTACCTGTACATTGCAATTGGCCCAAGGCAACATTGGACTGGGGCCCAATGGGAAAACTGTCTCCACGGAATTCATTTCCGCCTGAAACGATGGGCCTTCCGCCGATGGTGGCAGGCTGAAATTAATCGAATCTCCAAAAACTACAGGGTAGAGTTCGCGTACTGAGTCGCTAATTTCACGGCGGAAAACTTCTCCCTGCATGAGGAAGGTCGTCGTTCCGGACCAGTCCAGCACCGATACGCCGATCTGGCGGCCCATTCCAGAATATTGATCCTTGAGTATTTTGGTGAAAGGGCAAGGGCCGGCGATACAAGAGACCCTCGCGTTTTCGAAGACATTGCTGTCACCCGCGTCGAGACTCGCAGACCCGACACTGGCTTTCCAAACACCGTTGGGCGAGCACGGTTTGAGACTTCTGCAAGGGACGTTCGCCTCATTTTTCACTTCGAACGTCGTGACCTCGCTGCCGACGTTTACTTCCGTCTCGATCTCAGTAGAATAGCGCACCCGCAAATTCGAAATCTTGACGAGCGGCCCGGTTGGCGCCACGTTGCGCGTCGGAAGCGGAGTCATACCTACGATGTACAGTTGACGGCCGATAACCTCCGTTTGGTTGAGCGGCTGATAATCCGGGTGCCGGAATTGCAACAGAACGGACTCTCCAGCGCGAACGCCGAGCGGTAATTCGAGCTTGAAAAAACCCGAGAAATCCGTCTTCGTGACGATGGGGACGAGAGAACCCTGGACGCTTACCTGGGCATCCGCGATGGGGGAACGTTTATTGACGTCCGAAGCTTGTTTGACAACAGCACCCTCCATCACGATGTGCTTGGCTCGATGTAGCCAAACGGTTTCGACGAGGCCAGCGGCAATGCCGCCTGCCGCCAGGATCGCTATCGATATTGCAACACGGCTACGCCTGCGCATTCAAATTGCCTATCATTGGAGAATATCAGCAAGAAGCGGGCGGAGCGAGTTTCTCAGTAAGCATGGACCTGACAAATAGTTATCTCGCACCGCTCCTTTCATGCTTCACTGGCTTCGAACTGCGGCTATAATTTTACAGATGCTCCGTCCCGTTTTGCGGAAAATGAGTCGACGAAAGTTCTTGGCACAAGGCTTCTGCGCCGGTGCCTGCTTACCGCTCGCAGGATCCCTCGGCGCGGCGTTCGCAGGTGCCGTGGGCAATACGCCTCCGGTGAGTTCGAAGAAGATGTTTGCACCGCTTCCCGGCCAAAGCCCGCTCACACCTGACCAAGACTCGTTCCTGGACTCCGTCGAACGCAGCAGCTTTGGCTTTTTTTGGGAACAGGCAAATCCGCAAACCGGCCTGGTGAGAGATCGTGCCAACGTCCTAACCGGTAAACAAAGCGCGCTCAGTAGCATCGCGGCCGTCGGTTTTGGACTGACCGCAATTTGTATCGCGGACGCCCGAAACTATATACCTCACGAGCAGGCGCGCGACCGGGTCCTGAATACTTTGCGGTTCCTGTGGAAAAAGCTGCCGAATCATCGGGGCTTCTTCTATCACTGGGCGAACATAAACACGGCCGAGCGCCAGTTCGATTCCGAGGTTTCGTCTATCGACACGGCAATTTTG
>JASHWB010000074.1 GCA_030044295.1 Candidatus Acidiferrales bacterium | reverse complement strand
CAGACGCGCGCCGATTGCCATTGGCAGGAAACTCCGCGCGAGCATCCAACGCTCGTGCTCGTGCACGGGCTCGAAGGCTCGTGCGAATCGGGCTACATCCTGGGCTCCGCGGAGAAAGCGTTTGTCGCGGGATTCAACGTGGTGCGCCTCAATCAGCGCAACTGCGGCGGGACGGAGCATCTGACGCCACATCTCTACCACTCCGGCCGCAGCGACGATGTGCGCTTTGTGGTCGAAGAGTTGATCGACGGCGACAAGCTACCGGAACTTTTCGCCGCCGGATTTTCGATGGGCGGGAATCTAGTGCTGAAGATGGCGGGCGAGTACGGCACATCGGCGCCTGCGGAATTGCGCGGGTTTGCCGCCGTGGCGCCCTCGTTCGTGCTGGCGGCATGCGCCGACGCGCTCGAAGAGCCGCGCAATTTCATTTACCAGCGCTATTTCGTTCGCAAGCTGAAGCAGCGCATGCGGCGAAAAGCGCAATTATTTCCGCAGCTCTACGCCGCGAAAGCTGAAAAAGGCGCACTGCGCGCCATCGGCAGCGTGCGCGAATTCGACGAGCTGATCACCGCGCCGTGCAGCGGCTTCGCGGGAGCGGAGGATTACTACGCCCAGGCGAGCGCCATCAACGTGCTCGCCGCGATCGCGCGGCCTACGCTGATTTTGACGGCAAAGGACGATCCCTTTGTGCCGTACGCGACGTTCGAGCGGCGCGAATTACGCGAGAATCCGAACATTCGATTGGTAGCCGCGCGGCACGGAGGGCACTGCTCGTTCATCGCGCGAGAAGGCGGCGATGAACGCTTTTGGTGCGAACGCCGCATCGTGGAATTTTGCGCGGAGCAGTCAAGGATGGCTCGCGACGCGCAGACGGCAACAACAAAAGCAGATCCCTCACCGCCGTTCGCGAACGCCACGCGACCGGGTTCGGGATGACAAATGTGGACCAGGTGCGCCGTCAGACGCGTTCGAGCAGCATGGCGATGCCTTGGCCGACTCCGATGCACATCGACGCGAGCGCGTATCGGGCTTTGGTGCGCCGCAGTTGCATCGACGCGGTCAGCACCAGCCGCGCGCCGCTCATGCCCAGCGGATGGCCGAGGGCGATCGCGCCTCCGTTGGGATTCACTTTCTCGCTGTCGTCGGGCAGGCCCAGCGCGCGCGTGATGGCGAGGCATTGCGACGCGAACGCTTCGTTGAACTCGAACCATTCGATTTCCGCGACGGAGACCTTCAGGCGCGCGAGCAGGCGCTGCACGGCGGGAATCGGGCCGATGCCCATCACACGAGGCAGAACTCCGGCGGACGCGGCGCCTGCGATGCGCGCCACGGGATGCAGTCCGAAGCGCGCAGCGGCGCTTTCGGAAGCGACGAACATGGCGCACGCTCCATCGTTGATGCCGGACGAATTTCCGGCGGTGACGGTGCCGCCTTCGCGAAATGCGGGTTGCAGCTTGGCGAGTTTTTCGAGCGTTGTGTCCGGGCGAATGTGCTCGTCGTCTTTCACGACGGTGACGGAGCCTTTCGGTCCCGGGACGTTAACGGGCGCGATTTCCTCCGCGAGCACGCCGGATTTTTGCGCGGCGGTGGCCTTCAGCTGGGAGCGCAGCGCGAAGCAATCCTGCGACGCGCGGTCGATCTTGAATTGCTCGGCCACGTTTTCCGCGGTTTCGCCGAGCGGGTCCACGCCGTAGGCCTTCTTCATTGCGGGATTGACGAACCGCCAGCCGAGAGTCGAGTCGTAAACTTCGGCGCCGCGCTGAAAGGCAGCGGCGGCTTTCGGCATCACCAAAGGGCTGCGGCTCATGCTTTCGACGCCTCCCGCGATCGCCAGCGAAATCTCGCCGGACAGGATGCCGCGCGCCGCAGTCCAGACCGCCTCCATGCCCGAGCCGCACAGGCGGTTCACGGTGGCTCCTGGAACAGCGTGCGGCACGCCGGCGAGCAGCAACGCCATGCGCGCCACGTTGCGATTATCTTCGCCTGATTGATTGGCGCAGCCGTAGATCACGTCGTCGAGAAGCTCCCAGTCACTCGCGGCGAAGCGCGCGTGGAGGGCGGCGATGGGATGTGCGGCCAGATCGTCTGTGCGAACGTGCGCGAGCGCGCCTGCGTAGCGGCCGATCGGAGTACGAACGCCTTCACAAATGAACGCGGATTCCATCGATTGCCTCCAGCGCGAGCGCAAACGTCACGCGAACTCGCTGGTGAATTTGGTGCCGCGAGCAGGCGCGAAGCGCGATTCTATCAAGTTGAGCGCGAGATCAGAATTGATAGATGACGTGGCCGCTGGTATCGGCCGTTGGGCCGTAGACCGACGGTACGCGCAGGCCCAGGATTCGCAAGTACACGATCAGCTGGCCGCGATGGTGAGTCGAGTGATTCAATCGGCGGAGAAAAATCCAGGCGTGAGAGCGGGGCACGTCGAAAAACTGGGCGGTTTCGCGCCACCATTCGTCGGATTTGGAGCGGAGGATCTTCAGGCGCCGCGCGGCATCGCCACGATACTGCTCGATATAACCGCTCGCGGTTTTCTCGGCGGGATTGGGATCGCCGGTATCGATGCCGAGCATGGTGGACATCCAGCGTCCTTCGGACTGCACTTGATGCTCCATCTGCTCGAGGACGGAGCGCGATTTCGGAGCAGGACGGAAGTTCAGTGAATCCTCAGGAAACGCCTGCCATATGCCAGCGATTTTCAGGGCTTCGGTTTCGTAGGCGTCGAGGAAAAAACCGTAAGTGCTGGAATTCGCGGGTGAAGCGGACATTGAGAGTTCCTCCGGACGCGAAAAGGGATTATACGAGTGATGCTGTCGGCCGGGCGGGGGAAAAATCAGACCAAAACTGCCGCGCTGAAGCGCGGCGCTACACAAGCTACGTGTAAAGTTCGCGCGTTGCGAAAGTGAGGCCCAGCAACAGCGCGAAATCGTCGCAGCATTTTCGCGAGTTACTCCTTGGATGAGCGCGTTTCGTGTGGCAAAATTGAGGCCGGAAGGAGTGCCTGCCGGTCGGCAGGTGAGCCTGTTATGTCCATTGCAATGAAGAGCAGACTGACGCAGCCGCTCGTTCGCACCAACGGCTCGCATCATCCGGTTTCCTGGGATGAGGCGCTGGACCGGGTGGCCAAGAGCTTCCAGGCCCAGATCGAGAAGCACGGGCCGCGAACGTTCGGGATGTTCAGCTGCTCGAAGACGACCAACGAGCTGAATTACGTGACGCAGAAGTTTGTACGCTCGGTGATCGGCTGCAACAACATAGACAGCTGCAACCGCACTTGACACGCCCCGAGCGTCGCCGGGCTGGCGACGGTATTCGGGGCGGGCGGCGGGACGAGTTCGTACCGCGCGATTGAAGAGACGGGTGTGATCTTGCTGTGGGGCTCGAACGCCCGCGAGACGCATCCGATTTTCTTCCATCATCTGCTCAGGGGCTTGCACAATGGCGCGAAGCTCTACGCGATCGACCCGCGGCGAACGAGTTCGGCGCAGTGGGCGGACGCATGGCTGGGCCTCGACGTCGGCACGGATATCGCTCTGGCCAACGCGATGGGGCGCGAGATCATAGCTGCCGGGCTCGAGCACAAGTGGTTCATCGAGCATTCGACCAGCGGATTCGAGGAATACAAGAAACACGTCCAGAAATACACGCTGGAGCGCGCCGAGCGCGAAACGGGCGTTCCGGGGGAGGTGATCCGACAGACGGCGCACGCTTACGCCAAAGCGGGGCGCGCGGAGCTTTGCTGGACGCTGGGAATCACCGAGCACCACAATGCCGTGGACAACGTCGTCTCGCTGATCAATCTGGCGCTGCTCACGGGGCACGTGGGCCGCTACGCGAGCGGGGTGAATCCGCTGCGAGGACAGAATAACGTGCAGGGCGGCGGCGACATGGGGGCGATCCCAGACCGCTTTCCCGGATTCCAGCACGTGGAAAACGATGAAATTCGCGCGAAGTACGAAGCGGCGTACGGACGCAAGCTCGATCCGAAGAAGGGTCTGAATTTGAGCGACATGTTTGAGGCGATGGAACACGGCACGATGACTTGCCTCTACGTGCTGGGTGAAAATCCAGTGGACTCGGAAGCGGACCGGAATCGCGCCAAGAGGTTGATGGGCGGCCTGGAATTCATGGTGGTACAGGATTTGTTCTACACGGAAACCGCGGCGTTGGCGGACGTGGTGCTTCCCGCAGCAGCTGGATGGTGCGAGACCGAGGGAACCGTCACTTCGAGCGAACGCCGCGTGCAGCGGGTGCGCGCGGCGGTTCCTCCTCCGCCGGGCGTGCGCGACGATATCGAGATTGTTTACGACCTGGCGCGGCGCATGGGACACAACTGGGGGACGCCGAAAGCAGAATGCATTTGGGACGAGATGCGCCAACTGAGCCCGATGCACGGCGGAATGAGTTACAAGCGCCTGGAAGAACTGGGCGGAATTCAATGGCCGTGCTACGACGAATCGCATCCGGGCGAGATTTTCCTGCACGGAAGGCTGTGGGCCGATCCGCTGATCGGACCAAGGGCGCCGTTTAGCTGCGTCGAACAAGAAGGCCCGGTGGATACAGTTGATAAGGAATATCCGATCCGGTTGACGACGGGGCGGCGGCTCGATTCTTACAATACCAACGTGCAGAGCGGAAGATTTGCGTCGCCGCTGCGGCGCGAAGAAACGCTCGACATTTCGCCGGAAGACGGAACGAAATACGGCGTGCGCGAAGGCGAAAAGGTGCGCGTAAGTTCGCGGCGCGGGTCGGTGATTGCTCCAATACGGTTCGACCCGGGATTGCGCCCCGGACTCGCGTTCTTGACCGGACATTTTCACGATCAGGTGGCGACGAATGATTTGACGATCGATGCCGTCGATCCGAAGTCCGGAACGTCGGAGTTCAAAGCCACGGCGATCCGCATTGATAAGTACAGCGCCAACTGACTTCATAACGGGAGTGTTGTTTGGATATTCATTTCACCGCAGACCAGCCCTCGGTTGAAGAAAAAGCAGCGGTCGATCAAGAGTTAGGAAGCCCGGAAACAAGCTGGGACGGCGGACGCAGGGACGTTCAGTCGGACGGCAGAGTTTCTTTCGGCGGACACGACGCAGGTTCTCACCGGCACAAGCTTCTTCCAACGTTACATGCGGTTCAGGCGCGTATCGGCTGGATCAGTCCGGGCGCGATTAACTACATCTCGCTGCGGCTGGGATTACCTCCCGCGGAGGTGTACGGCGTAGCGTCTTTTTATCACCTGTTTTCGCTAGCGGAGCGGCCACCGGTGGTGGCGCACGTGTGCGAAGACATCGCGTGCATGACGCGCGGCTCGGAAGAGATTTGCAGCAAACTTGAGAGCACATTAGGCCCGGCGGGGAAGGCGTGCATGGTTGGCAAAGCAGCTTGGCTGCGCAGTCCGTGCCTGGGTCTTTGCGAGCGGGCACCGGCGGCCATGGTGAGTACGTCGGGAAAATCGCCGCGCGAACGGGTGCTGGCGCCGGCGACCGCAGAAGGCGTGGAGCAACTGCTGCGCGATGGCGTCGACGGGAGATTGCCGGTCGAACCGGACGAATTGAGCGTGAAGGCATCCGTACCGCAGGCGGCAAGCCCGAATCTAGTTTTGTTGCGGCGCGTGGGAAAAGCGAGCGGGACGAGCCTCGACGAATACCGCAAGACGAGCGGCTACGAAGCGCTGCGCAAAGCGATCGAGATGGGCGCCGAAGCCGTGGTCCGCGAAGTGATCGACTCGAAACTTCTGGGGCGCGGAGGCGCGGCGTTTCCCACGGGCAAGAAATGGGAAGCGCTGATGAACCAGCGCAAGCAGGGGCGCCCGCATTACGTGATCTGCAACGCAGACGAATCGGAGCCCGGCACGTTTAAGGACCGCGTGGTGATGGAAGGCGATCCGTTCGCGGTGCTGGAGGGCATGACGATCGCGGCCGTGGCGACAGGCGCGCAGAAGGGCTACATCTACTTGCGCGGCGAGTATCCCTTTGCAGCCGAGCGATTGACGCATGCGATCCACGCGGCGCGAAAAGCAGGCTTGCTCGGCGAAGATATTCTTGGGCGCGGGCTGAGATTCGACATCGAACTGCGGCGCGGAGCCGGTGCCTATATCTGCGGCGAAGAAACGGCCCTCTTTAATTCCATCGAAGGATATCGAGGGGAACCGCGCAACAAGCCGCCCTTTCCGACGGTGGCGGGACTTTTCCGGCAGCCGACTTCGGTGAACAACGTCGAGACGCTGGTAAACGTGCCGGAAATTATACGGATGGGCGGAGCGGCGTACGCGAAGATCGGAGCCGGAAATTCGGCTGGATATCGGCTGTGGTGTGTGTGCGGGCATGTGGCTCGGCCGGGAGTGTACGAAACTCCGTTCGGAGGCACGCTGCGAGAACTTATTCAGATGGCGGGCGGTGTCGCTGGAAACGGCAGATTACAAGCGGTGCTGCTGGGCGGCGCAGCGGGCGCGTTCGTGGCGCCGAAAGAGCTGGATGTGCCGCTGACGTTCGAAGGCACGCGCGCCATTGGCGCGACTCTGGGCTCGGGCGTCGTGATGCTGTTTGATGACTCGGTGGACTTGAGAAAGATCTTGCTGCGAATCGCGCAGTTCTTCAGGGACGAAACCTGCGGACAGTGCGTGCCATGCCGGGTGGGAGTGGTACGGCAGCAGGAGACGCTAGAACGGCTGGTGGCGCGGAAGCCGCTGGGAACCGCGGGCACAGAGGTGCGCATGCTGCGCGAGATGGGGCAGGCGATGCGCGATGCGTCCATCTGCGGGCTGGGGCAGACGGCGTCGAGCGCGCTTGAGTCCGCACTCAACCGATGGAGCCTTTTTTCATGAGCGATTTGGCGCCTAAAGCCTTAATTCCGGTTCCGCGCGGGCCCGTGCCCGAAGCGCCTCCGCCGCGAAAGCGGGCGATGATGGAACTGAAGATCGACGGGCAAACGGTATCGGTGCCCGAAGGGTCGACGATTCTGGACGCCGCGAAGAAGCTGGGTATCGACACGCCCACGCTGTGTTTTTTGGATACGCTGACGCCGGTGAATGTGTGCCGCGTCTGCGTGGTGGAGCTGGAAGGATCGCGGACCCTGGTACCGGCGTGCTCGCGAAAGGCCGAGCCGGGGATGTCGATCAAAACGGATTCGGAGCGCGTGCGGCTGAGCCGGAGGCTGGTGCTGGAATTTCTCGCGTCATCGGTGGACGTCTCGACTGCGCCGCAGTTCCCAGGATATCTGAAGCGCTACGCCGCCGATCCCGAGCGGTTTGGCGCGAAAACGGAAACGGTGAAGCAGCCGGTGAAGGTCGATAACGATCTGTACGTCCGCGACTATTCGAAGTGCATCCTCTGCTACAAGTGCGTGGAGGCGTGCGGCGTGGACGCGCAGAACACGTTTGCGATTGCGGTGGCCGGCCGCGGATTTGCGGCGCACATCAGCACGGAATTCGATACGCCGTTGACGGATTCAGCCTGTGTTTATTGCGGGAACTGCATTGGCGTATGCCCCACCGGCGCGCTGATGTTCAAGAGCGAATACGAGATGCGGCAGGCTGGCACTTGGGACGAATCCCGCCAGACCCAGGCCGACACGATTTGCCCCTATTGCGGCGTCGGATGCGATCTTACCGTTCACCAGCAGGACGGGAAGATCGTGAAGATTACCTCCCCGCTGGACCACAGCGTGACCCACGGCAATTTGTGCATTAAGGGCCGGTTCGGGTACCGCTTCGTGGAAGTAGAGGCTAAACCAAAGAAATAGGCGGGTTGACGGCCGCGCGCAGTCGGCTGCCGGGCGAACCTCGCGGTTACGTCTGTCTCGCTGCCCGCATCTCACGTTACGCGTTCTACACCTGGGTGAAAATCGAGTGGACACGCACTCCCGTTCTCGTTCACATTAGAGAGGGTTGTCCGCCAGACGCGGAGGCATTGGGGAGATCAGGCGATGAAGTGTTCTGCGGTTGTACTTGGGGTTGTACTGCTCGCAGTAACAGCCAGTGGGCAAACGAACTCTAAAGACCTTCAGCTTCCCGCAGCTCCCAGCTCCGCGGCAGCGACGATGGCGGTGTCGCAACCGGCTCAGCCACTCTTGTTAGCAGACGCCGCGCCGGGAGGGGCCATTTCCACTGCATCGCCGGCGCTGCCGGCATCGGCTGACCCGGAACCGATGGAGGGGCCGCCCGTCCTGACGGCACGGCCCGAGTACGAGTGGGAGCTGTACGCCGGCTACTCGTTCTTCAATTTCTACGAGGTTCCGAACATCACCAATTTAGAGAATGGGTTTGATGTGGCGGCCACTTTTTTTCCGCGCGCGGGGTGGATCGGCTTCGAGGGCGACATGCAGGCCACGTTTGGACACCAACTGGGATGCACGTCCAAGTTCGTGTTGGGATCGGGAGGAGTGAGGCTCCGCTGGGCCAGACCGAAAGGGATGCAGTTTTTCCTGCATGGACTGGCGGGCGGCTCGCACTACTTTCCGCAGACGGCGTACGGCGGCCCAAACGCGTTTGCATATGAGGCGGGCGGAGGAGTAGACGTCGCGCACGGGCGGCGGATGGCGATCCGTGGCGAAGTGGACGCCGTAGGCACGCGGTTCTTCGGCACGTATCAATACAGCCCCAAAGTTTCCATAGGCGTCGTTTTCAAATTCTGACCTCCATTCCGCGCCAAAGCTTCAGAGTTGTATCCGGCGCGATTGTACGCGCGGCCCCACAGGTCTATAGTTCACACCTTAGTGTCGAAGCATTCAGCCCGGTCACACGTTACGAAGTGAAATGAACGAAGCGGCGCCGATGGATTGCGCGATCGGCGCGGAGAATCTGCGTGCATCTATTTGGCGAGCTGAAGATTCGGAGCGTGACTTTGCGAAACAGGATCGTGGTTTCGCCCATGTGCCAGTATTCGTCCGTGGACGGGTTCGCGACGGATTGGCACTTGGTCCACTTGGGCAGCCGGGCTGTCGGCGGCGCGGCGGCGGTGATTACGGAGGCGACGGCAGTCGCTGCCGAAGGACGCATCAGTCCCGTGGATTTGGGAATCTGGAAGGACGCGCACATAGAGGCGCTGGCGCGAATCGCTGCTTTCGTTCGGGAGCAAGGCGCGGTGCCTGGGATCCAGCTAGCGCATGCGGGACGGAAGGCCAGCGTGCGGCGTCCATGGGAAGGCGGGGGAGCGATAGCGGATTCAGAAGGCGGATGGACGCCGGTGGCGCCAAGCGCGATCGCTTT
>JASHWB010000073.1 GCA_030044295.1 Candidatus Acidiferrales bacterium | reverse complement strand
AGCCGCACTTCAGCTTCCCGCAGGGCGCGGTCACCAACGAAGAGATCGGGCTGCGCTGGATTCACATCGTCGCGGCCATCATTTGGATTGGCCTGCTCTACTTTTTCAATTTGGTCGGGACGCCCGTGATGCAGCAGATCGAAGCGCCCGTTCGCGGCAAGGTGTTCCCGGCGCTGATGTCGCGCGCGATGTGGTGGTTTCGTTGGTCCGCGCTGGTGACGGTGCTCATCGGATTGCGCTACTACTGGCTGATTCTCGCCGCCGACGCGAGCAACGCCGGCGATCCTTCGCTTACGTACCGCTGGTTCGGATGGTGGCTGCTCATCTGGATCGTTGCTTTCGCGCTGATTTATCCGTTTCAGATGCCGACAAAAGGCCTGCTCGACAGTCCTTGGGTACGTACGGTATCGATCGCGATCATCGTCATCGTCGCTTCCTGGGATTCGCTGGTCATCAATTCCGGAAACTATTCGTCGAACGCGCATCTTTCTATCAGCGTCGGCGGAGGCATGGGTCTGATCCTCTTTTTCAACGTTTGGGGCGTGGTGTGGCGCGCGCAAAAGCGCCTGATCCAATGGACGCGCGCCGCCGTGGAGCAGGGCGCCCCCATGCCCGCGGAAGCCGCGCGGCTGGCGCGCTGGTCGCTGATTGCTTCGCGGGTGGGATTCTGGCTTTCGTTTCCGCTGATCTTCTTCATGGCCGCGGCCGATCATTATCCGTTTCTCGGCGGTATCTCCATCTAACTCGCCGCCCGTATCCGCAGCAGCGTAGCGCTCATCTAATCTCCAGAAGCAACTCGCGCATGTGCGCCTGTGGAGAACCAGATGTGGCGCTCGGCTCATTGTCTGTTTCTGATGTTGCTGATCGGGCTGTTCGCCGCACAGCCCGCCGCGGCGTACGAGCATCCGCTTTCGCCCGATGCGGTTCGCGACGCCTACTTCCTTGGCAAAGCGAACCCCTCCAAGCGCGAAGCCTTCTTCGCTCAATATATGCAGCATCTCGCGATGCCCAAATCCGGCCCGTACATTTCTCTCATTCGCGTGATCACGCCGTACGCGTATGTGGCCGAGCGCACGGCGCGCCTGCTGGACCTTCGCGCGCCGGACGCGCAGCAGGAGTTTTACGGCAAGCCAATCGCGCTGCGCATCCGCGTCCACATCCAATTGACCCCCACCTACGGCTGGCAAGTGCGCTCGCGGGATGGCGGCATCGGCTTGCGGAGCCCCGATTTTTGGCGGGACTTCAGCGTCCGGCTGATTCAGCGAGGAGAAACTATTCAGCCAATCGCCGCGCGCGGCCAGCCGGACTACGCGTTTGCGGGCGAGGGTTCTTCCTCGGTCCTGGTCGGCGCGGACATCAACGTGCAGTACGATCCGGCGAACGTCCGCTCCGCGCAGGCGACGATCGTGGTTGACGGGCCCGACGGGCAACAGGTGGCGGCAACCATTGACCTTTCGAAGCTGCGATGACTCGGCAATCGAGCGGCCCCGCGAATCAGGAGCGCCAGCGCAGCGTTACCGGCTCCGAAATCGGATGGCGCATGGCCTCGCCCGTGCGGCGCGATTCGAGCAGAGCCGATTTCAGCTCGAAATACCAGCGCGCCTGCCGGTCGGCATCGTCGATCAGCATCATGCGGTCCTGATATTTCAGCCCGAGCATCTGCTTCTCGATCACTTCGGTGTCTTGCCGTATGAATCGCGGACCCAGCACGCGAATGATGAACGGCACCAGGGGAAACAACGGCAGGATGTTCCACGCCGCGACAAAATCGAGCCGGCATAAGTTGCGATCCACGGGCGTGACAGTGGTGCGGCTCGAAAGCCAGTATTTTCCAGCGCGAATCTGCTCGAAACGCTGATTGGGAAGGACGAAATCGATCGTCGTGGTGGCCGGTTCTCCGGTGAGCAGCTTCAGAATTTTGTACGGCGCGCTGTTGGATGAAGGCGCGTGCGGGCTCATGCGAAAGCCGTTTTCGATGGGCTCGAATTTTTTGGCTTTGTCGCGAATGCTGTGGCGGCTGCGCCACCACCAGGCCTGATGGACGAACGGCCCGTGGGCCGGATCCATGAGGCCGATGATGGCCTGATCCACGCCGCACGGCAGATCGGCCGCGAGGCGCGCGATTTTGCAGCTGGCGCTGAATTTTGGCAGATCCGGCGCGGGTGGGATTGAACCCGACGGAGCGCGGCCCTCGGGATTTTCCATGAACGCCCAGATGTAGCCGTCGCGCTCCTCGCACGGGAAGCTGCCCGCATAGATGCGCTCGCACTTCAGCTTGGAGTCCGCAGTGAGGGATGGGATGTGGCGGCACTGGCCGGTGTGCGCTTCGAATTGCCAGCCATGATAGGCGCACTCCACTGCCGAGCCGTCGAAGTGCCCGAAAGAAAGCGGAAACGCGCGGTGCGGGCAAACGTCGCGCAGGGCGAAGGGCTTTCCCGCGTCGTCGCGGCCGATCACGAGCGGAACTTCGAGGAGCATGACGCGGCGCAATTTTCCAGAGCGCAATTCGGCGGAACGCAGAGCCGGATACCAGAAGCCCCAAAGCATCTGGCTGGCGGTGTCGGTATGGTTGGAAGGACCGGCGTCGGTCATCTGCCCATATCGTATTACAGGCGCGGCGGCTGCGGCAAAGCGGCCCTGCTGCGAGATTGAGCGGCACGGGCGGCTGATGGGCCAGTTTGAAGTTTGACTGCTTGCGCGACGATCAAGAAAATTCAAAATGACGCACGGCGGACGGGCCTGGCGAATAGAATGCGAAGCGCTTTCGAAGGTACATTGGTACCGGACGAAATGGAACCGCGGCGCTATCGACCAGGGCGGCGTCTGGCGGCAGACTGGCTGTGGATTCGGGGCCAGTGCGGCGCTCGACAGATGATCTGGCGCGACGCTGATCTCGAGTTTCTGCACTTCCATCACCCCATGCCCACGGGCGGCTGGCTCCCCCACCGGCCGCCCATTTTTTTGCCTCCACAAGTTGCGTCCAATGCACAAACGGCAGTTTTTGATCCGCGAGAGATACGCGCAAAAGGCGGAGAATGTACGACCATTTGCGCGACGAGACGTGTCTCGGGTAGAACGGTACGCGGCTGTTTGTTT
>JASHWB010000007.1 GCA_030044295.1 Candidatus Acidiferrales bacterium | reverse complement strand
ACAAATCGCGAGTCACGGATCACGATTGACGAACCCACGAGTCACGCCTCACCAGTCACCAATTACTACTCACCAGTTACCCAACGTTACCCGGGGTCCCCGAAACACTCTGCGTTTCGGGGTGGCTACCCGAGACAGCGAACGAGTAGAAACGCGCCTAAGCCATTGAAAACAAACGACCGCTTACCTGTCTACCCGAGACACTTCTCGTCGCAGATTTGTTCGCACGCCATTCCTCCGGCGCCGCCGAGCGGACGCGCCGAAACGGAAGCCTCAAATGTTTGCGTTTGCGGTGGGACTCGGAGCGTTTGGCCGGACGAATTTCGCAAGGAGTGTCGAAAGCGCGATACCAGCAAGCACCGCGATCAAGGGGTCAATGAAAGGCATTCGAAGGCGCGTATTCATATTGAACGGCAGGTGCAGGATCGTCACCAGTACGGCGTAAAACAGAAATATTCCGGCCACTCTGGGTGTGGTGCGGCGCAACAGAAACCAACCCGCGATTCCCAGCGCCAGCAGCGCCCAATAGGCCACTACACCAGCGGCGCGTGCCATGCGCACAGTCGGTTTGAAGGAGCCTGTGTCCGACAACTGATCGGTGCTCAGCCAAAAGTAGCCAAGCTTCTTCAAACTCAGCGGAATGAGTGTCCAGCCGGTCTGCTTCCACAGTTTGAACGCAGCGCCCCATGCGGCGCGATTCAAATCCGCCTCGCCGCCAAGTCGCGCGCGGGTCGGGGCATTTGTTTCGAAGTCGGCGGGAGGGACCCAGCCGAGGGCCTTTCGAAGCCGCTCGGAATCACCTGGCAAGGCCCGGCCTTCCGGAGTCAGAACGCCCATGACGGCCGCGGGTCCGCTCTCCGTTGATAGCAGCAGGTGTTCGCCAAATACTCGATAGTTGCGGACGATCCAGGGAGAAATTACGACGGCTGATAGGCAAACCGTGATCGCGGCGGCTCTCCATCGGGGCAAGACAGTTTGTCCGAACAGCACAGCAACCAGGAGCACGATGCCCAGGAGCGCCATATTGAAGTGCGTTAACGTACCGACGCCGACACAGACACACAACCACACAAGGATGTTCCAGCTTGGCCGCTTTAAGAAAAGCACGAGGAGATAGAAAAACGTTGCCGAACAGAGCGCTGCAATCGCCTCGGTCAAAATTTCGCCCGTCACGATCGCCAAGGTGGGAAAGAATAGTGCGAGTATCACTGCGCCGATTTTCGCCTCTTTCCCGAATAACCTCCCGGCTACGGCTCCGCAGAGATATGCGACCACAAGACCCGCCAAGAACTGGGCCAATCGAATTGCTTCAAAGGCATGCGCGCCGAACTTCATCGCGGCAGCGAGCAACAGAGGATAAACAGGCGCGCGGTAGGCGGTTGGGAATCCAGCGTAGGCATAACCCTTCCCGGTCGCAATATTTCTGGCGAGTAACGCGTAGGCTGGCGCGTCGCCAACTCCACCCCAACGGGGATTCAAACGATTACCGGGGAGGAGCACGATCAACAAGCGGAGCAAAACGCCGGCTGCTATCAACGCCACGGCGGCGCCGGTTAGCAGAGCCCTGCGTCGCCGCAGAGTGTTCGGAGTGGCGAGACTTGGCCGCCTGGATGTCCTCAAGTCCACGGAGCTGCGAGCTACAGAGTCCAAAGCGCAGTTACCCTAATTCTTCCCGCTATCAGGTTGCATCCGGAAGCGCGATCACGATGAAATTGCGCCGGCAAATCTGCCACTGTGCATTTACTCGGCGGCTGTCGCGGCGGAGAGTGCGCCGGACACGGGGATAGGCTCAGGTAGCCTGCTATGGAAATAAGCGACCACTCGATCGACGATCTCCGTGAGCGGCGTCGAGGGCTGAAAATCCGTAAGACATTTCAGCTTTTCGAGGCACGGAACGCGCCGCTGCATGTCCTCGAAGCCGGGTTCATAGGCCTGATCGTAGGGAATATGGGTAATCGGTGAGCTGCTATCGGTACGTTGCTTCACGACAGATGCCAAACCGTCGATCGTGACCTCCTCGTTGCTTCCGATGTTGACCACTTCTCCGACGGATCGATCCGTGGCCACCAAACGCAAAATAGCTTGAATCGTATCGCGCACGTCGCAGAAGCAGCGCGACTGCAGTCCGGTGCCGTACACGGTGATGGGCGATCCTTCGATTGCCTGGTGGACGAAATTCGGCAGAACCATTCCGTAGCGCCCGGTTTGGCGCGGCCCGACGGTATTGAACAGCCGTGCAACGATCACCGGCTGTTTCCTCTCTTTCCAGTAGGAAAGCGTAAGAAATTCGTCGAGCGCCTTTGACGCGGCGTAGCTCCAGCGACCCTTCGTTGTCGGTCCGAGGACGAGATCGGCATCCTCACGAAAGGGGACTTTATCGCTTTTCCCGTAAACCTCGGAGGTCGAGGCCGTGAAAACCAGTTTTCGTTTTTTGGAAGCTGCATCCAGCACCAGCTGAGTGCCGTACACGTTGGTTTCCAGTGTGCGAACAGGGCTCTCAACGATCAGCCGCACGCCTACAGCCGCAGCCAGATGGAACACGACCTCGGATTCGTCCACCAGCTCCGCCAACAACTGTTTGTTAGTGATCGTATCGAAGGAATAGTGGAATCGCGGATGAGCTTTCAGGTGCCGGACGTTTTCCACGCTGCCGGTCGATAGATCGTCCAAGATGAAAACTTCATCCCCGCGTGCCAGTAGCGCTTCCGCTAAATGCGAACCGATGAAGCCAGCTCCTCCAGTGATCAGGTGGCGCAAGGTGTTCTCCTAGGTCGTATGATTGCTGGAATCATCGCCCAATTTGGCGAAAAACCCGGAATCATGTTCAACGTCCTCGCCGTAGCCGTATCCGTACGCATACGGATAGTAGCGATACGAGTAGTAATAATCCGGGGCACTCGAATCCACGGCATTGAGAATCACGCCGAGCAGCCGGCATTTGACCGCTGACAGAAGGTCCCGCGAGCGCGTGAAAGCTTCCTTGGGCGTTGAACCGCTTCTAACCACCAGGAGTACGCCATCGGTGAGCGCGGAGAGGATTACCGCGTCCGTTGCAGCCATGATCGGCGGCGAATCAATCACGATGAACTTGAACCGGCGGCGCAATTCCATCAGCGCATCCCTCATGCGATGGGACGAGAGCAAATCCGCGGGATTTGGAGGTACTGGACCGGTCGTGAGCGCCGCAAGATTGCTGATGGCCGGATGTGGAATCGTCACTTCGTCAAGGTTGCTGACGCCGGCGAGATACGAGCTCAGACCGCCTTCCTTGCCGATGCTGAGATTCAGTGCACGCCGGATTCCAGGTTTTCGCAGGTCGGAATCCATCAATAAAGTGCGGTCGCCGAGCTGCGCGAGCGTGACGGCCAGATTCACGGCGGCGGTCGTTTTGCCTTCGCGCGGAAGAGCGCTCGTGACCAAGATGACCTGCGGCGGATGCTCGGCCTGGGAAAGGAGCAGGGAGGTTCGCAATGCGCGAAACGCCTCCGAAATCTGCGACTTCGGTTGCACGTAGGAAAGCAATTCCACGCGCGGCGAAGTAACCTCTTGCGGCGCGGCATCTCCAACCAGGCGCGACAGGCGGCCGTGCCGGCCGTTCCCGCCCGGCAGCGCCGGCACCACAGCCAGCGATGGTAACCCGGTCAGCGACTGGATGTCGTCCGGAGATTTGACAGTGTTGTCGAGATACTCGCGGAAGACAGCTAAGCCAATGCCGCCTACCAAGCCCACCAAGATCGAGAGCAAAATGTTGCGGGTTTTTTGGGGAGCCGAAGGAGTAGTCGGCACGAGTGCCGGATCGACGACTCGGAGGTTGCTGGAGCGCAACCCAGCCGAGATACTTGCTTCCTTAAGCTTCTCCTGCAGGCCATCGTAGAGCTGCTTGTTCGCGTCCGCATCGTGCTGCAGGATGTTGTACTGCACGAGCTTCTCGGCCATGTCGTTCGCCTGGGCCTTTTGCGTGTTCACTTCATCTTGCAGGAGCTGAACCCGCTGCATGGCGGTTTGATAGTCTTGCCGAACGCCATCGACTGCCGCTTTTTGCGCCTTCGCTAGATCCTGTTCGACTTCCTTTTGCTGGTCGGCGATCCGCTG
>JASHWB010000072.1 GCA_030044295.1 Candidatus Acidiferrales bacterium | reverse complement strand
AATCCGCTGTAAATGCTGTCGGTGAACTGGTGCGGAAGGAAATTGACGGTCGCTTGCGTCTGAATGAAGTAGCTGGGACTCACGCGGGCGCCAAGGCCCCAAATAAAATCCTGCCCCCGCGAAAGCTTGAGGTGATGGACGAAATCGATGTCGAAAGTGTCGCGAGTCTCTCCGAACTGAATGTCCTGGCGGTTAGTTCGATCGAAATAGGCCTCCAGGCGAATATCCGAATTGTTCCGTAGCTGCCGCTGCCACCTCACCACGAGGCTGCCACCCGAAACGTTGGCTTCATTATCGATATTCTCCTGCGATGGCGGGTTGTAAAACGCAATGTTGTTCAGTTGGCCGCTTTCTCCACGATAGATCGTTCCTTGCAGCATAAGGGAATCGCCTCGCCCGCGATTCCAATCGGTTTGGAAGCCGAGTTGTCCCATCCTCCAGCCGTCGAATGAATTTCCGTCGGGATGGAATTCGGGTCCGCGGGTAAATCCCATGCCGTACACGCGGTAGTTCAAATCTTGATGGACGGAGCCGCCATACCGGAACTCGCCGAGCCCTTGGTCCACATTTCCGCCGCCCGCAGACGCGATTGCGCCCTGCGTATCCTTCGAATTCTTGGTGATGATGTTGATCACGCCATCCACGGCGTTCGCGCCCCAAATCGTCCCGCCAGGCCCGCGGATCACTTCGATTCGCTCGACGTCCTGCAACATCACGTTCTGCACGTCCCAATACACGCCTTCGAAAAGCGGGGTGTAAACGCTGCGCCCGTCGATGAGCACGAGCACGGATTTGGAAAAAATATTTCCGAAGCCTCGAATCCCTATAGCCCATCCGTTCGTGGAGACGCGCGCCACTTCCACGCCGGGCACCAGGCGCAGAAGTTCCGGAATGGTTGTCGCACCGGAACGGCGAATGTCGTCCTGCGTGAGCACGTAGATCGCGGCGGGCGTGTTCCAAACTTCTTCCGGCTCCTTCGAGACGCTCGTCACCTCTAAGTCGCCCAATTGCGCGAGGCTCAAACGCTTCAGCGAACCTTCCTGGTCCGCGGCGGCTTGCGAATCGCTCGCCAGTACCCGGGGCGCCGAGAGCAGCCAAAGCAAGCCGATGGAGAGCGGCAGAAGCACAATTAGAAAGCGGACAATGCAAGCAACTGCAGGCGACCCAGCAAGACTTTGAATCGCTTTCCGCAAACCGAACGAGACGCAAGCAACGCTCTGAAATTGCCCTGCTCTCACACACCCCCCTTTTCGCCGTTCTCGCGCGCACTTCCACCATCCGCGCTATGCGCGCACGGCTGCGCCCAAGTGGAAACCAATGACGTCAGCTACACGACAGGTTTTTCGGAAGGGGTAGCGCCATTTTATGGCGTGGCGGAAAACTGTCAAAGCGCTTCTGACCATTTGTTTCCAAGCATGAAAATGCAGTGTACGAATGTGGAACAGTGACGCCAAACGCAGCAGAAAAGTGCATTGGCAGGTAGGCTGAATCGATTTATATGCGACCGGTTGCGCTCAGGCGTAGCGGAAGAGGGCTTTGAACCCGTAGTCCATGTGCTGCTGAATGTGGCAGTGAAAGAGGGTAAGCCCCGGTTGGTTAGCGACCAGATCCACTGTCGCGCGCCCATAGAACGGGACGATCACCGTGTCCTTCATAATTCCCGACGTTTTCTTTCCGTTGACGTCCACAAGCTCGAAGTTATGGCGGTGCATGTGGAGCGGGTGCGCATCATCGGTGCGGTTGTGAAAAACCAATCGGTATCGCGCGCCTTGCTGCAGGACAAATTCGCGATCGTGTGGGTACTGCTTGCCGTTCACCAGCCACGCATTGAATTGACCCACACCGCTGGGAATTTTCTCGAACACCATGTCGATAGTGTGATCAGGCTCGGGCTGTCCCCCACCCGGACGGCCGAACACCGTGTAATCCCACAGCGCATTGGCGGGCGGCAACCACTGCGGCTGGCGATGCTCGTTCGCGTACTCTATAACTACGCCGAGCCCGGAATTGCGGATCATGTCCTGCATGCCGCCCAGAATCCAGACCCCCGGCTGGTTCATTTCGATGATGGCGTCCACGCGCTCGCCGGGGCCCAGCATCAGCGTTTCGACGGATTGCGGCACAGGCACCGGATTGCCGTCCATTGCCAGCACGTGAAATTTGTGCCCGGGCAGCGCAATGCTGCGGTTCTCGATCGCGCTCGCGTTCAGGATGTGAGCGAGAACGCGCTGGCCCAGCCGCACGCGAACCGGCTCGCCCGCACCCAGCACTTTGTCGTTGATCGAAAAAATCAGCGAATCCACTTCCAGGCCATTCGGCCGCGTGTCCAGCACAGAGGGGCGTTCCGGCTGCGGGCCGAATTGGCCTTGCTCATCCGTGTCCATCGGCTGATTGGTGAAAAACGGCTCCCAATCGCGCAGCGCAAGAAAAATCTCCTGATCGTAATTTCCTGGGTCGTGCCCGGAATCGACCATCAAGAAACCAAACTGCCCCGTGTACGTGCTGCGATGCAGGTCGTCCATGGCCATCGTATGCGTGTGATACCAGCGCGTGCCCGCGGGCCGCGGTGTGAACTGATATCGGCGGCTGCCGTGCGGAGGCACTGCCGGCGTTTGTTCTTCCTCTGCGCCGTCAACCTCCGCAGGAACGTGAAGCCCGTGCCAGTGCACGTATTCTGGAACGTCCGTGTCGTTGAACACGTCAACTGTAACCGGCACGCCTTCGCGCATCCGCAGGACTGGTCCGGGCGACGTGCCGTTGTAGCCGATGGTACTGATGATGTGGTTTGGCGTGAGCGCCACAGTGACAGGAGCGATTCGCAGCGTGACGTCTGCCTTGGAAGCGGGCGCCTCTTCGCCATTCATCTGCATGGGCGCGGCGTTTTGCGCGCGTGCCGCAAGCACGCTGGTCGCTGCTGAACCCAGAGTGGCCGCGCCGGCCAGCTTAATCAGTTCCCGGCGTTTCACAGGTTTCTCGTCCTATCGACGGCGGAAAGAGCGGAGATGCTGGGCGCGAGCGGTAAGGTGGTGGCTAGGTTCCCGATTGGAGATGAACGCGGCAATTTGATACGCTCTCCAGCGTATTAGAGTATCTCATGAAGCCCGTGCCCCGCATTGCGGTGCTGGTCGCCTTGGTGACACTCGGCATCGGTCTGTTGGCCCTGCGATCCCGCGGGTTCCAGTGGTACGGGCAAGGCCCTTTCGCGCCAGTCACGCCTGAGCAGAACAACGTCAAAGCGGAGTTTCACTGGTCGCGCCTGCAATATAACGCCGCGCAAGGCAGTTTTGGCGGCTTTGGCTACCGCTATGGCTACGGCTTCGGCGGTGGTAGTTGGGCTCAGGACTATCCGAAAGCCGACCGCCAGTTGCTCATGGCAATCCGCCGCTTGACCCGAATTGATGCAGCTCCAACGGAGCAGGTGGTAGGGTTGGACGACGATAAGATCTACAACTATCCGTTCGTTTACGCCGTCCAAGTGGAGAACTGGACTTTTAGTCCGGCGCAGGCCGCTCGGCTGCGGCAATACTTGTTGCGCGGGGGCTTTCTGATGGTTGACGACTTCCACGGGACGGAAGATTGGGAAAACTTCCTTCGTGGAATGCGTATGGTGTTTCCCAACCGCCCCATCGAAGATCTGACCGACAACGACGAAATTTTCCACGTGCTGTACGACCTCGGCAATCGCTTTCAGGTGCCCGGCGAGCAATACGTCGTCACTGGCCGGACCTATGAGAAGGACGGCTACGTGCCGAAGTGGCGCGCCATTCGCGACGACAAGGGACGCATCATGGTAGCCATTTGCCACAACATGCATCTCGGAGACGCCTGGGAGTGGGCGGACAGCCCCGAGTATCCCGAGCGTTTCTCGTCGCTCGCGTTTCGATTGGGCATCAATTACGTGATTTACGACATGTCGCACTAAAGGAACGGCGAAAGCGGACTCGGCGCGAGGTTCTGCCAACCATGTTCGAGTGGTTCTTCAAATATCCAGCGGCGATGTTTGCGAAGGGCCACTTTGTCCTTCTGGGAAGCTGGCCGCACTGGATTCTTGCGCTTCTCATCGTTCTCGCCGGAGTTGGCCTTGGCCTGCTGATCTGGTCGCGGCTTTCGCAAGCGACGCCGCGAATGCGAAGCTGGCGCGCGGGCATCGTCTGGCTGCTTCAATTTTGCCTCGCGGCTTTGCTCCTCCTGCTGCTCTGGCAGCCGGCGATCATTGTGGCCGAATTGAAGCCTCAGCAAAACGTGATCGCTGTTTTGGTGGACGACTCGCGCAGCATGTCCATCGCCGATACCGGTTCCACTCGCGAAGCGGATGCCGTCAAAGCGCTGCAAAACGGCGTTCTCGCTAGCCTGCAAAAGAATTTTCAAACGCGCATCTATAGCTTCGACACGCATATCGCGCGCGTTTCGAATCTCGCGCAGATTCAGCCGGCCGCGCCTGCTACGCGCATCGGCGACAGCCTGCAACAGCTCGTCACGGAGACATCCGATCTGCCCGTCGGAGCCGTTCTGCTGATGACTGACGGCGCGGACAATACGGGGGGCATTGACCGCGCCGCCATTGCCGCCCTGCGCAGCCGCCGCATTCCCGTTCACACGGTAGGATTCGGCGCCGAGCAGATGTCGCACGATGTCGAAATTGATGACGCCACGATTGCTCCGCGCGCCTTGGCCAACTCCCGCATGGCCGCCACCGTCACGTTTCACCAGGACGGGTTCGCTGAGCAAAAGGCTACGCTTTCGGTGCGCGACGGCGACAAGCTACTAGCGTCGCGTGACGTAACGCTGGCGAGTAACGGCAAATCGCAGTCCGAGACTCTGCTGTTGAATGCGGGTGACGCGGGCGCCAAGGCACTCACCTTCTCGATCGCACCGCTCCCCGGCGAGACGAATACCGCAAACAACGAGCTCACTCGCCTGGTAAATGTGCAGGCCGATAAGCGCCGCATTCTATACGTGGAAGGCGAGCCTCGCT
>JASHWB010000071.1 GCA_030044295.1 Candidatus Acidiferrales bacterium | reverse complement strand
AGCAGCAACTTCGCCAGGCGCCAGTCGGGACGAATCGCGCTGAAGATATTGTTGTGCTTCACTTGCCCGGCCATCACTGCGCGCTTCACACCTTCCTGATGGAGCAGTTCGATCCCGCGGCTCAATTCGCCCAGGCTGATCCAGTGCAGGCGTTTTGCCATTTGCGCCAGCGCTGGAGAAGCTTCTTCGCGGATCGCGATCACGGCCATGTCGATTCCGCGGCTGCGCGCTCCTTCCAGCACTAAAAAGGGGAACGAGCCGTTTCCGGCAATCAACCCCCACGCACTCGTCTTTTCATCCGCCGCCACGCGCACCCCTATTTCGTCAAGCCCCGCTCGGCAGTGGACTCGATGAAGCGGATCAATGATAGGACGTCCTCGGAATCAGCGAGGGTTCCACGCATTTTTTCGAGCGCCTGCGAAGTGTTGAGCTTGGAGCGAAGAAGAAACCGAAAGGCCTGTTCGATCCGCTTGACGCGCTCGGACGAAAAGCCGCGGCGCTCCAATCCAACGCGATTGATGCCATAGCATCGCGTCTCGCGCGAGCTTACGATCAGCGAGAAGGGTGGCACATCCTGCGTGATGATGGTCCCCGCGCCGATGTAGGAATAGGCGCCGATTCGCGTGAATTGATGCACCAGCACGAACGAACTCAGCGTGGCGTAATCCTCCACGCGGCTGTGACCCGCAAGTTGCGCGCCATTGATGAGCGTGACGTTGTTTCCGATGTTGCAATCGTGCCCGATGTGCGCGTAGGCCATAATCAGGCTGTTGCTACCCATCCGCGTGGTGCCGTCGCCTTTCAGCGTACCGCGATGGACGGTGCAAAATTCGCGGAAATCATTGCCCTCTCCCACTTCCAGGCGAACTGGTTGGCCCGTGTATGTGTAGTCCTGCGGGTCTCCGCCGACGATACTAAACGAATGAAAATGATTATTGCGTCCGAACGTCGAGGGCCCTTTGACGACCGCGTGTGGTTCTAGCACGCAGCCGTCGCCCAGCTCAACGTCGTCTCCAACCACCGCGCAAGCGGCCACTTTGACGCACTTGCCAAGCCGGGCGGCGGGCGAAACAATTGCCCGGGGATCAATCTCGCTCATCGAGCCTTCCCTACGGGCTCCGCGGCGGGCGCTTGCTCTGTCTCCAGGTCAACCATCTTGCACATCAGCGTGGCTTCGGCAGCCACTTCGCCCTGCACGGTGGCGCGGCCTTCGAGTTTGCAGAAGCCGTTCCTCCATGCCAGGACGTTCATTTCCAGCCGCAATTGATCGCCGGGAACCACGGGACGGCGAAACCGGGCGTTATCGATGGCTACGAAATACAGAAGCTTCTTCTCGCGATCCGGAACTTCCTGGAGCAGCAGCAGGCCGCCCGTTTGCGCCATGGACTCGATGATCAGCACGCCCGGCATGATCGGCTTTCCCGGAAAATGGCCCTGAAAGTAGCTTTCATTAATGGTGACGTTCTTAATTCCCACGATGCGCTTCCAGCGTTCCATTTCTTCGATGCCGTCGATGAGCAGAAACGGATACCGGTGCGGAAGGATCTTCTGAATGTCGTTTACATCGAGGAGCATGTGTGACCTCGGTCCAGCGTGTTATTTCGCCTCTGGGGAGTCGAACAATTCTATACGAAATCGCGGATGGGTGGGCAAACCATGCCGAGGCGCTGTTGCTAGCGGCGCGCGATTTCGGGGATTGCCGGGCGCGGCCGCTTGCAATGCGCCGAGGATGTGCATAGGCTCGACCGTATGAAAAACGGGCCAAACCGAAATTACGAAAGCGCCGGCCGACTATCCGCCAAGGTTCTGCTGCGCGTGCTGCGAAAGCGCGAGCCGGGAATGACGCGGCTGCTGGGCGAATTCGTCCGCTGCGAATCGCCGAGCCACAACAAAGCCGCTGTGGATCGATTCGGGCGGATCGTGGCGCGGGAGTGGAAGCGGCGCGGAGCGAACGTGCGCGTCGTGCGGCAGGCGGAATACGGAAACCACCTGCGCGCGGAGATATGGTTCGGCGAGCGAAGGCCGCGGAAGCAAATCTTGATCGTGGGGCATCTCGATACTGTCTATCCGATGGGAACGCACGCGTTGACGCCGTTTCGGGTTTCCGACGGCCGTGCGTGGGGTCCCGGCACGTTCGACATGAAAGGCGGCTTGGTGATCGCGCTCTTTGCCGTTGATGCGCTGAGAGCGGCTGGAGTGATCCCAGCGAAGCGGTTGGTTTTCTTTTGGAATTCGGACGAAGAGACCGGCAGCAAGACGTCGCGCCGCGATATCGAGCGCGAGGCGCTGCGAAGCGAAACCGCGCTCGTGCTGGAACCCGCTGCGGGAAGCGAAGGGCGTCTGAAAACGGCACGCAAGGGCGCCGGTTCGGCTGAGATCGTAGTGACCGGCCGGTCAGGACACGCGGGCATCGCTCCGCATCTTCCCGGTGCGGGCATCAACGCTGTGCACGAGCTGGCGCTGCAGATCGTGGAATTGATGAAGATGAACGACCGACGGCGCGGCATCACGGTGCAAGCAACGGTCGCGGCCGGAGGAACGGTCTCGAACGTCATTCCCGAACATGCGCGAGCGAAGATCGACATTCGCCACGCGCATACCGCCGACGTACCGAGAATCAACCGAGCGCTGCGCGCCTTGCGGCCGATCGTGCCGGGTGCGCGGATTGAAGTAAGCGGAGGAGTGAACCGGCCACCCATGGAGCGAACTCCTGCCGTGGAAAAGCTGTTCGCACGAGCGAAAGCGATCATGGGCGAAATGGGCTTGCCGCTCGACGAGGCCTGGGTCGGCGGAGTTTCCGACGGCAACTTTACCGCGGCGTTAGGCGTGCCAACGCTCGACGGACTGGGCGTCGTAGGCGATGGCGCGCACAGCCCGCGAGAATACCTGCTGCTGCGGTCGCTGCCGGAACGAGCGGCTCTGCTCGCCGGCCTGCTAGCGACCCTTTGATCGCGAGGGTGGGCGATTTAGGAGCCTCAGACTCCTTTCAATATGAACGATCTCATTCCTTTGAATTGAAAGCATTCAGCGGTCTTGCCGCCCCGCCAATACGGGCAAATATGCACTGGCTGGCCCTATTTCTGCTCCTAGTTGTTCAGGTAGGCGTGGTTCAGGTAATCGACTGCTTGCTGCTGCAATTCGTCGTAGCTCATGTTCAGTGCCTGCAGGACAGCGACTTGCGGTGAGGGCGCGCTCGCCATCGCGTCCAGCAGACGGTTGATGTCACCCAGGCCGCCTCGGGCGATGATCGATTCGATCACGGCGAGCGACCAGGCATATGCGACGGAAGCGTTGTCGCCGGTAAACCCAATCCAAGAACCATCGAGGGCCGCGAGCGACGGAAGAGCGCCTCTCCCTGCCGCATCCACTAAATACGCAGCATCGGAACTGCTGCGGCGGCCCTCCATCCACTGTGCCATTCCTTCCTGTAGCCAAGTAGGGGCTCGATAGTGGGTTTTCTGGCCAACGAAGCTGTGGGTGAGTTCGTGTTTCAATTCGCGCGCCAATTCGGGAGTGACAGACGTCAAGCCCTCCACGGGAATGCGAATGCGTCCGTCATTGAGCGCGCCGACCCAGGAAGGAGCTCGCGTGATATCGGCGAAGGCCTGCCCGGTGTAGAGAATCACGGCGATTTGTTCCGGGGGCGTGTAGTCCAGTTGCGACTGGAGGTCGTTATAGTCGTTTTCGAGCGCGCCCAGAATGCCGCGCGCCAATTCCGGCGCCGCTCCGCCGTAGTATTTTAAGTCGAAGTGCGCGGTCTCACCTTCACGATAGCTGGATTCCAGCGCCTGGTCGCGCTCGGCTTTTTTGAGCGCTTCGATGACGTCCGGATCGGGGCGAAGCTTTATCGCCTGTTTCCATGCATCGATCGCTTCTGCGGTTTTGTCGGCGCCGTAATAGGCCCAGCCCATCAATTTGTACACGTCGGCTGAATCGGGAGCGATTTCGCGCGCTTGCTGCAGAGGGTTGAGCGCCTCGGTGAACTGGCTCTCGCGCAGATAGAGCACGGCGAGATTCATGAGCAAGCCGAAATTATGTGGCGCGAATTCCAGCCCCTGCCGGTACTGCTGAATCGCCGACGCCGAATCGCCCTTCGCCAAGAAAAACTGAGCCGCGGCGTAGCACGCGGCGGCAACTTTGTTGGTGGCGCCGGGCGCTCCGGTACGCGCTTCGGATTCCAGGCTTTCGATATAGGCGTAGTCCACGCCGCCATCGTGGATTGTTTTTTGTGCGATTGCTTCATACCCCGTCGCCGGCTCGATCTGCGGCGCGGAGACCGGTGGGGCAATCCCTGCGCCATCAGCCGATGAAAACGAGAAATCGTCGTGCTCGATGCGTGCGACGATGGCCTTGGGGATGGAAAGCTGCCCCGCGGAAGTTTGATAGGTTACGCGATCGCCATCCGCGGTGGCGTTCATGCCCACAATGCGGTTGCCATTTTTGAGAACGATCACATCGGCCGAAACACACGAGGACACAACCAGTGCGAACACGGCCGCAATGCATGGGACGAGCCGCATCCTTTAATGTTAACAACAGCGCGTTTTCGAAAACCTGCTACATGTGGCGCGAATGCCCAAAACAGCACAGCACCCGCGAGGAAAACATTCGCCAGAAAAATTTATCGATTTCAACTTGCGTACAAGAGAGCGTTGTCATATTCTAGCGCGTCGATTTTGTGCAACCGCTCACATGAGCATGTCGTTGCGTCGCAAAGACAAGCTTCACGCGGGCATTCGAGTTTTTGCCAACGCGAAGAGGCGAGACACGGATTGCGACGTGCGGGGTGAGAGCGGTTGTGGGGGATTCTGGGCCAGCTTTCACTCCCTCCGAAAAGGGGCAGGCATCCGCCAGATAGGACCGGGAAAAGTACGTGGCTTCTGAAGGTTCTCGAAAATCAGGCATAGCAGTTAGGCCCGACCCGTTACACGGGTCCGATCCTATTCTTGCCCCGGGCCAGACGCTGGGCAGCGTCACCGAGAAGATCAGCTCCATCGTCATCGGCAAGGGCAATACCACTCCTGGCTGGATTTTTGGCGCGTTCATCTCCTTCTGTTTGTTGATGCTCTTGAATACGGTCATTACGCTGCTGGCCATCAAGGGCGTCGGCATTTGGGGCATCAATATTCCAGTGGCCTGGGGCTTCGCGATCACCAACTTCGTTTGGTGGATCGGAATCGGCCACGCTGGCACGCTGATTTCCGCGTTCCTTCTGCTGTTGCACCAGAAATGGCGCACATCGATCAACCGTTTCGCGGAAGCGATGACGATTTTCGCCGTTATGTGCGCGGGTATGTTCCCGCTGTTGCACATGGGCCGGCCATGGCTGTTCTACTACCTTTTGCCCTACCCGAATCCGATGTGGCTGTGGCCGCAGTTCCGCAGCCCGCTGGTTTGGGACGTATTCGCGGTTTCGACGTACTTCACCGTGTCGTTGTTGTTCTGGTTCGTCGGCTTGATACCGGATTTGGCGACGCTGCGTGACCGTGCGACCGGCCGCATCAAGAAAATTGCTTACGGCATTTTTTCCATGGGTTGGCGGGGATCGGCCGCCCACTGGGCGCGTTACGAATTCGCTTGCATATTGCTCGCGGGTCTTGCCACGCCACTGGTAGTTTCCGTTCACACCGTGGTGAGCTTCGACTTCACAATTGCTATTGTGCCGGGCTGGCATAGCACGATTTTCCCGCCTTACTTCGTTGCAGGCGCCATTTATTCCGGATTCGCGATGGTGTTGACGCTGGCGATTCCGCTGCGGAAGTACTACCACTTGCAGAACATGGTGACCGAGCGGCACCTGGACATCATGGCGAAAGTCATGCTGGCGACCGGCATTATCGTGGCCTATAGCTACGTAATGGAAATGTTCATGGCGTTCTACAGCGCCAATCAGTACGAGCGGGCGCAATTTGTGGAGCGCATGACCGGGCAATATGCGTTCGTTTTCTGGACGTTGATTACGTTCAACCTTGTGCTGCCACAACTCTTGTGGTGGCGAAAGGCGCGGCGGCACGAGCTGACGCTTTTTGTGGTCTCGCTGATCATTAACATCGGTATGTGGCTCGAACGATTCGTCATTATCGTGGTCAGCCTGCACCACGAATACGAGCCTTCGAAGTGGTTCATGTTTTTCCCGACCAAATGGGATTGGGCCACGTTCGCGGGAACTATCGGTATGTTCTTCTTGTTGTTCTATCTGTTCATTCGCTTCCTGCCCATGATTTCCATCGTGGAAATGCGCACGCTGGTGCATGAGACAAGCGAAACGGGGCCGCATAGTTCTCTGTATCCGGTTCCGCCGGAAGCGTGATGTGCCGATTGCATCTGGCGAGCATGCGGAGCGAGAAGTTTCGGTGTGGAATAGAGCTAGTTTCCGGAAGGTCTACTAAGGACTGATGGCGCAAATTTTTCATCGCAGCTCGAACATGGTCGCCCGATTCAGCATCGTCGGTGCGGTCATACTGCTTGGCGTGCTGACTTTTATTCTGTACGAGATCGCCCTGTCTCCTTGGTACACGAACGAGCACGCTACCTTGCAGCAGCCCGTGCCGTTCAGCCATCGTCACCATGCGGGCGAGCTTGGAATCGATTGCCGCTACTGCCACGTGGACGTCGAGAAATCGTGGTACGCGGGTGTGCCGCCAACACAGACGTGCATGACGTGCCACTCGCAGATTTGGACGAATGCCGAGATGCTGGAGCCGGTAAGGGCCAGCTACCGGACGAACGTTTCGCTCCAGTGGAACAAAATCAACGAGCTGCCGGAATTCGTGTACTTCAATCACAGCATTCACGTAGCGAAGGGAATCGGCTGCACCACCTGTCACGGTCCGATTGCGACCGAGCCGATGACTTACAAGACCGGGACGCTTTATATGTCGTGGTGCCTGGAATGCCATCGCGACCCGGCTAAATACGTGCGGCCGGAATCGCAAGTCTTTAATCCCTTTTACCAGCAGCCTACATACGGAGCGCCGGTGACATTTGAGGGCGTGAAATACACGGATCAAGCATCGCTGGGGCGGGAGCTGGTAAAGAAATACGATTTGCAGACATATCAGTACTGTTCGACCTGTCATCGATGAAAAGCGATTCAATGACCGACGATCCCAAACCGAAGAGCTTCCCCAACGATTCAGTTGACCTGGGCGTGGCGCGCGCCAATGTGGAGAAAATGGGCAAGAAGCGCCTGTGGCAGAGCCTGGAAGAACTATCCGATACGAAGCTCCATCGCGACTTCAAGGAAAATGAGTTTCCGTCGCGCTACAAGGATTCCGACGGAATTAACCGGCGCGACGTTTTGAAGTTGATGGCTGCATCCGCGGCCATGGCCGGATTGAGCGCCTGTACGAAGCTCCCACAAGAGAAAATCGTTCCGTACGTTCGCCCGCCCGAGGAAATCGTTCCCGGCGTGCCGCTCTTCTACGCCACGTCGATTCCGGAATCTGGCGGCGCGGTCGGCTTGTTGGTCGAGAGCCACATGGGGCGCCCCACGAAAATCGAGGGCAACCCAGGGCACCCGGGCAGTTTGGGCGGCACCGACGCACTCCAACAGGCTTCTATCCTGAACATGTATGACCCGGACCGCGCCCAGACGGTCCGTTTCGACGGCAACCTAAGCAGCTGGACGGAATTTGTCGCGGCGATGAGTAACGTGCGCGGGCGGCACATCGGAGACGGCGCTGGCATCCGGATTCTGACGACGACAGTCACATCGCCAACGCTCGGATCGCAACTTAAGGCTTTGCTCGCGCAGTTCCCTGGCGCGAAGTGGCATCAGTATGAACCGGCTGCGACTCATTCGGCCCGTGCAGGTGCGCAGATGGCGTTCGGGCGGCCCGTGAACGCCGTGTACCATGTCGATCAAGCGGACGTGATTGTTTCGCTGGATGCGGACTTTCTGCAGACGGGGTCCGGCCATGTGCGTCACATCCATGACTTCGCCAGCCGGCGTTCGCTGCCCGACGGTCCTTCGTCAAATTTGAACCGGCTGTACGTGGTCGAAAGCATGGCCACAATCACCGGGGCGATGGCTGACCACCGCCTGCCGCTTCGCTCGTCGGATGTCGAGGCGTTCACGCGGCAACTCGCTGCGGCTGTGGGTGTATCTGCCGCGCCGGCCCAAGCCGGGCCGAACATTCCCGCGGATTGGTTGAAGGCGGTTGCTGATGATCTGACGGCGCACCGTGGTTCTTCCCTGGTGATCGCGGGGGAAACCCAGCCACCGGTCGTTCACGCCATCGCGCACGCGATGAACGCGGCGCTCGGAAACGCCGGCAAGACGGTCGTTTATACGGACTCGATTGAAGCCGAACCAGTAGACCAGATGGCTTCGATCGAGGATCTGGTCAACGATCTCAACGCGAACAAGGTTGACTTCCTTCTGATTCTCGGTGGGAACCCGGTTTACGATGCGCCCTGCGATTTGGATTTCCTGAGCGCGCTTATCAAGGCGAAGCTTCGCGTGTACTCAGGCCTGTATTACAACGAGACGGCCGAGTGGTGCCACTGGGAGGTTCCAGCCACGCATTATCTGGAGAGCTGGAGCGACACGCGCGCTTACGACGGCACAGCTGGCGTTGTGCAGCCGCTGATTGCGCCGCTCTACGACAGCCACTCGGAGCACGAAATCGTCGCCATCCTTTCCGGGCGGCCCGGAGTTTCGAGCCACGATCTGGTGCGAGACTACTGGCAGAGCCAGCGCACGGAAAAAGGGAAAGCATTCGACGATTTCTGGGAACTCACGCTGTATCAGGGCTATGTCACCGGCTCAGCTCTCCCGTCTGTCAATGCAGCCGTGCAGAACGATTTCCTGAAGCAACCAGCGTCTGCGGCGGGTGAAGCGGGCGCCCTCGAAGTGGTGTTTAGGCCCGATCCCTCTATTGGCGACGGCTTGTACAACAACAATGCGTGGCTGCAGGAGCTTCCCAAGCCAATTTCGCGGGTTACCTGGGACAACGCCGCGTACGTGAGCCCAAATACGGCGCAGAAACTGGGCATCAACACACAGGATTACGTGGAACTGGGTCTTGGCGGCCGGAAGGTGAGCGCGCCTGTGTTCGTGACCTTCGGCCATGCCGATGATTCGGTCACCATCCACTTGGGATATGGGAGGCTGCGCACCGGGTCCGTCGGTACAGGGACAGGATTCAACGCGTATCTGCTGCGGACTTCGTCGGCGCCCAACTTCGCGACTGGTTTGCAGATCGGGAAGACCGGAAAGAGCTACCCGTTGGCGTGCGTTCAGCACCAATACACCGTGGATTTGGACGGCCAAAAGGCGGATAAGGAAAGCGTCGCCGCGGTCGAACAGCGGGACTTGGTGCAGATAGCCACGCTTGACGAATTCCGAAGCAATCCCACTTTCGCAAAGCACGACGACACCACGGAAAACAGGGATCTCTCGCTCTATCCCAACTACAAATACGATGGCTACGCTTGGGCGATGTCCATCGACCTAAACCGGTGCGTGGGCTGCAACGCGTGCGTGATCGCGTGCCAAGCGGAAAATAATATTGCGGTGGTCGGCAAGGATCAGACGATGCGCGGCCGCATCATGCATTGGATCCGCATCGACACGTATTTCCGCGGCGATCTGGAGAATCCCGAGGCCTATTTCGAACCGCTGCCGTGCATGCAGTGCGAAAACGCGCCGTGCGAATACGTTTGCCCGGTCGGAGCCACGACGCACTCGCCCGAAGGTCTGAACGACATGACCTACAACCGTTGCGTGGGCACGCGGTATTGCTCGAACAACTGCCCGTGGAAAGTCCGCCGGTTCAATTTTTATCTCTATTCCGATTGGGATACGAAAAGCCTTTACGGCGTGCGCAACCCGGACGTGACCGTCCGCAGCCGCGGAGTGATGGAGAAGTGCACGTACTGCGTGCAGCGCATTCAGGAAGCGAAAATCCGCGCCACGCGCGAAGATCGCACCGTCCGCGATGGCGAGATTGTGACCGCGTGCCAGCAGGTTTGCCCGGCGGACGCGATCGTATTCGGGAATATCAACGATCCGAACAGCCGCGTATCCAAGCTGAAGGCGCAGCAGCGCGATTATATTTTAATGTCAGATCTGAACACACGGCCGCGCACCAGTTACTTGGCGCGCGTGCGCAATCCGAATCCGGCGATTCGCGCGTAGCGCGCAGACCGGAACGGCAGAGAAGTTGAGTTCTGATTCTGGAAGTTGTTTGGAGCAGCATTAGCTATATGAACCGTAATGCCATGTACGGGTTGATGGCCGAGTTCGACTCGCCGGAGGAAGTGCTGGCGGCAGCGCGCCGCACCCGCGAGGCGGGATACCGGCAGATCGATGCCTTTAGTCCTATTCCTGTCGAAGGTTTAGCGGAGGCGGTCGGCTTCGAGTGGACCTCCGTGCCGGTCTTCACATTTCTCGGCGGGCTATTGGGCGGCTGCACCGGGTTTTTCATGTGCTGGTATGCCAATGTAATCAGCTTCCCGCTCGATATCGGCGGCAAGCCGCTCAACAGTTGGCCGGCGTGGATCCCGATCACTTTCGAGCTGACGATTCTCGGCGGAGCCCTTGCCACAGTGGTTGCGATGCTGGCGTTGAACGGTCTTCCGAATCCTTATCATCCGGTATTCAACGTCGACCGGTTCGCGCTATCGACGACGGATAAGTTCTTCCTATGCATCAAATCGGGCGACAAGAATTTCGATTTGCAGCGGACCAAGGCCTTTTTGGAAGGCTTGAATCCGCACGGAGTGTTTGAAATTGAGGAGTGATTTAATTCCGGGCACTGAAGTCCGCCCGGGAATACGCGCGATGGCCGTGCGCCGCTGGCAGATGGCGGTGTGTCTGGCGGGCCTTGCTCTGCTGCTTTCCGGCTGCCGCCTCGATATGCACGTTCAGCCCAAGTATTTGCCGGATTGGCCGAGTAAATTTTTCGCTGATGGCCGCTCGAATCGGCCCGCCGTCCCCGGCACGGTGGCGCGCAGCGAATTGCGAATTGACGAGCTCATGTATTCCGGCACCGAAAATGGCGTCCTTTCGAACAGATTTCCGTTCCCGATTACTCGCGCGGATCTTCAGCGCGGCCGGGAACGCTACAATATTTATTGCTCGCCGTGCCACGACTATGCCGGCACCGGCCATGGCATGATCGTCCAGCGTGGCTTCCCCGAGCCACCCTCGTACATGATTCCCAGACTGCGACAGGCGCCCGTGGGGCACTTTTTCCAAGTTATGACCAACGGAATTGGCGCCATGTATAGCTATTCAGCTCGCGTGACTCCCGCGGATCGTTGGCGGATCGCCGCGTACATCCGCGTGCTGCAAATGAGCCATAACGCCACGCTGCAGGACGTTCCGGAAGCGGAACGCCAACAATTGATGCAAGCGCCAGCAGCACAGGGGCAGACGCCGGGACAAGCGCAATGAGCACGTCAGACACAAATCGAAGTTTCGATCGCGTTCGCAATCAAAGCTATATCTGGGGACTGATTGGTGCCGTGCTCTTTGTCATTTTCGGTGTTTTGGGCGGCACGCGTTCAGGCTTCGCGGGCTGGCAGTCGTTGTTCCATTCCTACCTGTTCGCGTATTTGTATTGGTTCTGCATCCCGTCCGGTTGCTTGGCGATTTTGATGCTGCATCATCTGACGGGCGGCCGCTGGGGCTATCCGCTGCGGCGCATCTTGGAAGCTGGCTCGCGATCCCTGTGGTTGATGGCCATTTTGTTTATTCCAATTCTGATTGGGATGCGCGATATTTTTGCTTGGGCCCGCCCGGCTGCGGTGCAGGCCGACCCGATCCTTCAGAGAAAACAATGGTGGTTGAACACGCCCGATTTCATCATCCGTGCGGTGCTCTACTTCGTGGTTTTGCTCCTGATCGTCACCTTTCTTAATAAGTGGTCCCGCGCACAGGACGATTCCGGCGACCTGAAGTACAAGGGCAAAATGACGGCGTTGAGCGCGCCGGGCGTGATTTTGTGGGCGTTCATCGTCACCAGTGCTTCCGTCGATTGGGTGATGTCGCTTGAGCCGCACTGGTTTTCGACGATTTACGGAATGATGTGGATTGTCATCGAGGTCCTGGCGGGCCTGTCGTTCTCTGTGTTCGTACTGCGGATGCTGGCCGAGCGAGAGCCGATCAAGGACGCCGTCGATCCGCTGCGGTTCAACGACCTCGGCAACCTGATGCTTACGTTCCTGATGTTGTGGGCCTATCTCTCGTTCGACCAGTTGCTGATCGTTTGGGCCGGTAACTTGAAGGACGAAATACCGTGGTATTCGCAGCGCGCGTTCGGTTCGTGGACACCTGTGGCCGTGATCCTGGTGGTTCTGCACTTCTTCGTGCCGTTCTTCTTATTACTGGTAAGAAAGGTAAAACGCCGGCCGCGCCGCCTCTCGGCAGTGGCGCTGTTGCTAGTGGTACTGACGCTAGTGGATGTGTACTGGATCGTTGTGCCGGCGTGGGCGAAGGCCGCGCCGCAGGTCCATTGGCTGGACCTCTTCGCTCTCGTTGGTATTGGCGGCCTTTGGCTGGGTACGTTTATGGGGCAGTTGAAGAAACTGCCTTTGCTGCCGCTGCATGACCCGAGATTTGAAGGAGTGTTGGAGCCCGAGCATGGAGACTAAGCACAAACACGACGGGGAAGCTCCGGATGCGAGCGCCGGTTACGAGAAGCGCGACGCGAGCATCAGCGGGCTGATCCAGTTCGGCTTCTGGCTCGCGGTAGTCATCGTCGTAACGCTTTTCTTGATGGCTTGGGCATTCAACTATTTCTCGAAGATCGCGCCTGTGGGACAACCGGCGGCTCCGTCCGCGGTTGTGAATCCGAACTTGCGCCAGCTTCCGCCGGGCCCGATGGTTCAGGCGGAGCCACACGAGGACCTGGTGGATTATTGCCAGCAGCAGGAAGGCGAAGTGAACACCTATGGCTGGGTGGATCGCCAGGCTGGAATCGTTCGCGTTCCGATTAGCCGCGCCATGGATTTGGTTTTGGCCCAGGGACTGCCGACGCGGCCTGCGAGTGAAGCGCCGACGGGAGCTGCGGCGCCCAATCCTCCTCCGCCGACCGTCGCGGGCGGCGCAGAGATTCAGGGGCCTTGCGCATATCTGGCGCCTCCATCGAGTTTCACTGGAGGCGAGGCGGCCCAGCCGGCCGCGGAGAAGTAGTTTTGTAGATTCGTAGCAGAGGAAAAAGCAGCGTGAGAATTTGGTCGCAATCGCGGGTAGTACGGTTGAGCGTGTCGGCGGCAATATTGGCCGCCGCGCTGGTGATCCCGTCTGCCTTGTGCGCACAGTTCATCACGTCGGAAAACATTGGCGAGAACCCCGGCTTGCTGAAGCAGGTGCGCTTCGATCAGGAGCTGAACCATTCAATTCCGTTGAACCTTACGTTCACCGACGAACACGGCCGGACCGTGCAGTTGGGGCAGTACTTCGGAAGCAAGCCGGTGATCCTGACGCTCGTTTATTACACGTGCCCGATGCTGTGCACGCAGGTGCTCAATGGTCTCGACCGCACCTTGGAGAACATTCCTCCCACGGTCGGCAAGGATTTCAATGTGGTCACCGTGAGCATCGATCCTACCGATACGCCGGTGCTGGCCGCGACCAAGCAGGCAATGTACACCGGCATGTATGGCCGGCCGGACGCGGCCCAGGGATGGAATTTTTTGGTTGGCACGCAGCAGGAAATCAAGCAGCTCGCGGATGCCGTCGGATTTCACTACGCTTACGATCCGGACTCGAAGCAGTTCGCGCACGCGGCGGGAATCATGGTGCTGACGCCGCAGGGAAAGCTTTCCAGTTACTTCTACGGCGTGCAATACCGCGAGCGCGATTTGCGGTTTGCTCTGGACCAGGCTTCCGGCGGCAAAATCGGCTCGCCGATCGAGCAGGCGCTGATGTACTGCTACCACTACGACGCGCACAATGGAAAGTACGATTTGCTGATCTCGCGAGTGGTGAAGATCGCGGGCGGCCTCACGGTTTTGGTCGGCGGAATCATTCTGGTTTTCCTTTTCCGCGGCGAACATTACGCGCTGCCGGGGAGCAGGGCTTGAAGTTGACGCTGCCGTCTTCGCGCGCCAGCAAAGGATTGTGACGGAACAGTGATGATGGGTCTCACTCATTTCGCATTGAATTCTACAGCTGCCCTGTGGCTGCAATTCCCGATGCAGCCGCCGGCGGCTTCTTCGATCGCCGGGAGCGTCGATCGTCTGTATTACTTTTTAACCGGCGTAACGGCATTTTTCACGGTCTTGATCTTTTCGATCATTTTCTATTTCATGATCAAGTACCGCCGGCGCCCCGGGAAACCCTACGAGCCGGAAACCCACACGTCTTTGTTCCTGGAGTTGAGCTGGACGATTATTCCCTCGCTCATCTGCGTTGTGATTTTCGTGTGGTCCTCGGCGCTCTTCGTGCGCAACAACCGGCCTCCGGCGAACTCACGCGAAATTTTCGTCATTGGGAAGCAGTGGATGTGGCACGTCCAGCATCCGGAGGGCCCGCGCGAAATCGACGCCCTGCACGTGCCGGTGGGCGAGAACATCAAGCTGACCATGACCTCGCAGGACGTGATTCACGGCTTCTATATCCCCGCCTTTCGTGTGAAGTCGGACGTTCTGCCCGGCCGCTACACATCTATTTGGTTCAAGGCTGATCGAATCGGCGTGTATCATTTGTTCTGCTCTCAGTACTGCGGGACGAACCACTCCGAAATGATCGGCTGGGTTTACGTGATGAGCCCCACGGATTACGCCGCGTGGCTGGCGGAAGGCGAACAATCAGAGTCCCTGGCGCAGCAGGGCGCGCGCCTATTCACGCAGCTCGGCTGCGACTCTTGCCACGGTGCCGCTGCTTCGGGCACCGGCCCTTCGCTCGCAGGAATTTATGGCAAGCCGGAAAAACTGGCGGACGGAACCACCCGGGTGGTGGATGATTCCTTCCTGCGACAGGCGATTTTGACGCCCAGCGCCCTCCACGTAACCGGCTACCCGCAAATCATGCCCACCTTCACCGGGCAGGTGGATGAACAGCAGGTGCTGCAGTTGATCGCTTATGTTAAGTCGCTGGACGCGCCAGAAAGGACGAACGGGCAATGAGTACCACGGCCACAGTGGAAAGTCTCCCGAACTCCTCGGCCGAACCCCAGGTGAACTATCTGAACGCGCGCTACGGCGTCAAGTCCTGGCTGCTGACGCTCGATCATAAGCGGATCGGGTTGCTCTACCTCTGCACGATCACGTTCATGTTTGTGGTGGGCGGCATCGCGGCCACCATGATGCGCCTGAATCTGCTGGAGCCGCAGGGCGCGCTCGTTGAACCCGAGACTTACAACAAGCTCTTTTCCACGCACGGCATCGTGATGGTGTTCTTCTTTCTGGTGCCGTCGATTCCGGCAACGCTCGGCAACTTTCTGATTCCTCTGATGATCGGCGCACGCGACGTTGCCTTTCCCAGGTTGAATTTGTTGAGCTGGTACATCTTCGTGACCGGCTGCTTGGTGATGCTGTACGTTGTTTGCACGGGTGGCGTCGATACAGGCTGGACCTTTTATCCGCCGTATAGCAGCGCCTACGCGCACACGGACGTGTTCCTGGCCGCGATGGCGATTTTCATTGCCGGGTTTTCATCGATTCTTACCGGCATGAACTTCGTCGTCACCATTCACAAAATGCGCGCCCCCGGAATGACTTGGTTCCGTCTACCGCTGTTTATCTGGTCGCTATACGCAACCAGCGTCATTTTCGTCCTCGGCACGCCGGTGATCGCGATCACGCTGCTGCTTTTGGGAGTCGAGCGGCTCCTTCACGCCGGCATCTTTGATCCGGCTCTCGGTGGCGATCCGCTGTTGTTTCAGCACATGTTCTGGTTCTATTCGCACCCGGCCGTCTACATCATGATCTTGCCGAGCATGGGTGTTATCAGCGAGCTGATCACCGCATTTTCGCGCAAACGCATTTTCGGCTATAGCTTCGTTGCCTTCTCCAGCCTTGCGATTGCCGTGATCAGCTTTTTGGTATGGGGCCACCATATGTTCGTGTCCGGCCAGGGAGTTTACGCGGGCCTGGTCTTTTCCGTCCTGAGTTTTCTGGTGGCCATCCCGTCCGCCGTTAAGGTCTTCAACTGGACGGCGACCCTCTATAAAGGTTCGATCTCCTATGAGGCGCCCATGCTGTACGCGCTCGGTTTCATCGGCCTTTTCACCATTGGCGGACTTACCGGCCTGTTTCTCGCGTCGCTGTCCACGGACGTTCACCTCAACGGCACATACTTCGTCGTCGCTCACTTTCACTACGTCATGGTGGGAGGCGCCGTGATGGCGTTTATGGGCGGGATTCATTTCTGGTGGCCGAAGATAACAGGCCGCCTTTATCCGGATCTCTGGGCGCGCTTCGCGGCCCTCGTGATTTTCGTTGGTTTTAACTTGACGTTCTTTCCGCAATTCGTGCTTGGGTATCTCGGCATGCCGCGGCGCTACGCAATGTACCCAGCGGAATTCCAGGCGCTCAACGTGCTTTCCTCGGCGGGCGCTTCGGTGCTGGCTGTTGGCTACGTGATCCCGCTCGTATACCTGATTTGGTCGCTGAAGTACGGACAGGTTGTAGGTCCGAATCCATTTGGGGCAAAAGGATTGGAGTGGACGACGCAATCTCCGCCGCTAACTGAGAATTACGTGAAGACGCCTATTGTGACCGAAGAAGCCTACGCCTACGAAAACGCGCCCGAACCCGAGGTGGCCCGTGTCTGACGCGGCTCTCGCGCACGGCGACAATCCGACCGGGTTCGCGCATCAATTTGAGGATCTCGAACAGCAGCATGACGCTGGCCGCATGGGTATGTGGATTTTCCTCGCCACCGAAATTTTATTCTTCGGTGGGATGTTCACGGCTTATACGGTTTACCGGTCGCTGCACCCGCAGGCCTTCTTGCTTGGCAGTCATATTTTGGAAGTGAAATTCGGGGCCATCAATACCGCTGTCCTGATTTGCAGCAGCTTCACCATGGCGATGGCGATTCGCTCGGCTCAGACCGGAAAGCGAAAGGGCGCGATCATCGGCTGGTTGATTCCAACCATGCTGCTTGGCGCCACCTTCTTGTTCCTGAAGTTCCGTTTCGAGTGGTATCACGACTATATCGAGCACACCATGCCCGGCTTCGGTTTCCATTACAAGCCGGAGTGGGGCGCGCACGCGCCCCAGGTTCAGATGTTCATGTGCTTCTACTTCTTCATGACAGGCTTGCACGCTCTGCACATGATCGTCGGTATTGGTATTTTGCTTGTGCTTACGTGCATGGCCGCGCGCGGCCGGTTCACTTCGCAGTACTACGCGCCTCTGGAGATTAGCGGACTCTACTGGCACTTTGTTGATATCGTCTGGATTTTCCTGTTCCCGCTGCTGTATTTGATTCGCTATTAGACGGGGGAATTGATGTCGAGCCATCCACAAAGCGCGGCTCACGGTCAGCCGATGGTCCACGAGCATATTGTTCCGGTCAGCACGTATTTGGCCGTCTTCATCACTCTGCTGATTGCCACCGGCCTCACTACCTGGGTCGCGTTTCAGGACCTCGGCAATTGGAACGTCGTTGTAGCTCTGGTGATCGCGGTCTGCAAGGCTAGCCTGGTCGTGCTTTTCTTCATGCACGCGAAATACAACAAAGGACTCTCACGCATCGTGTTGGTTGGCGCCGTGTTTTGGCTCGGAATTATGATTACGTTCACGTTGGCGGACGAGCTCACGCGGCACTGGCAAATCTCCCCGCAGCCCTGGGCCGGCGCCATCATTCCGGTGATCCACCGCTTGCTGTTCTAACTGCGTAAGAAATCTTGAATACCGCAGGCGAAGCTCCGGCTAAGCCGGGGCATGAGGTCCCTGGATTCAGCGGGAGACTGCCCGGAAGGCGAGCACCGCATTCAACCCGCCGAAAGCGAAGGAATTCGATAGCGCGGCGCCCACTCTGGCGGCACGCGGCTGGTTCGGGATGTAGTCCAAATCGCATTCTGGGTCTGGCTGGCTGTAACTCGCGGTCGGCGGCAGTATTCCTCTTCCCAGCGCCAGGATCGTCGCTACGGCTTCCAGAGCCCCCGCCGCGCCTAGCGCATGTCCGTGCAAAGACTTCGTCGAGCTGACCGCCAGCCGGTCGGCATGCGTGCCAAACACCGCGCGTATCGCCCGCGTTTCTACCGGATCGTTGCCGGGCGTGCCGGTGCCATGGGCGTTGATATACCCTACTTCCTCTGGCGAGAGCCCTGCGTCGCGTAGCGCCGCCCGCATCGCACGCGCTGGACCATCAATCGTCGGCTGCGTCAGGTGGTGTGCGTCAGACGTCATTCCGAATCCGCAAATTTCCCCGTAGATTTTCGCGCCGCGCGCGCGTGCCGCTTCGAGTGGCTCCAGAACCATCATCGCGCCGCCCTCGCCCAGGATCATTCCGCGGCGGTCTTTGCTGAACGGACGGCAGGTATCGGGCGCGATCACGCGCATCGCCTCCCACGCCCGCAACATGCCAATGGTGAAGAACGCTTCGCTGCCGCCCGTCACGGCCATGGCTGCTTCTCCGCTTCGCACCATCCGGAAGGCCTGTCCGATCGCATGATTCGCGGACGAGCATGCAGTCGATACCGTGTACGTCGGGCCGCTGAGCCCCAGGTCCATCGAAATGTGGCTGGCCCCGGCATTCGCCATGGTTTTCGGAATCGTCAGCGGATGCACTCGGCCGCGCCCTGCAACCCACAAGTCTTCGAATCCCTTTTCGATGGCCGCCTGCCCGCCAACGGCCGAGCCGCAAATCACGGCGCAATTCTCGCGCAACTCCGGAGTCAGCCCAATTCCCGAATCTCGCAGAGCCTCGCGCGCGGCAACCACGGAGAACTGCGCGAACCGGTCGAGCTGATCTTCTTTCCCGCCCGGGAAATGTTTTGTGGGATCGAATCCGCGCACCTCCGCGCCATTCTGAAAGCGCAGTTTGGAGCAATCGACGGATTGGATAGGCGCAATGCCGATGCGCCCGTGGCTCAGCGCGTCCCAGTTTTCTTCCAGGTTGAGTCCCAGCGGCGAGATGATTCCGATACCCGTGACAGCGACGCGGTGCGGCATGCGCTAGCTGGCCGGCGTCGGTTCCGAGCTAGCGGACGCTCCAGAGGGTGCTGCGGCCAGCAGCTTCCTGATTCCTTCCACCACGTCGTTCACCGTCTTGATCGAGCGCACGTCGTCGTCCGGGATCGAAATCTGAAATGCGTTCTCGAGCTCGAACACCAGCGAAAACACGTCCAGCGAATCGATTCCCATTTCCTGCAGATTGGTGTCCAGCTTGATGCTGTCGGCTGGAATGCGCTTCACGGACGCGAGCGTAGCAATCACTTTTTCCGCTACCGGATCGGACATGCTCCCCTACCCCCTTGTTACCTTTGCAGACGCGCTTCGCCTACACGCCCACAACCCGCTGCAGCAAGACTCCGGCGAAATAAGAAGGACGCGCTCTCTATGAAAACGTAGCCCATCCCGCCCCGAAAATCAAATCGTAGTAAGACGGGGTCTTGGCCGCTGCAACTACTTTGGATGCTCGTTTCCTGTCCGCCGCTGGTCTGGATCTCTCGTCCGCATTTCGAAGGCTGCATCGCGCGGCAACTCAGTACCTGTATGGCATAATGGCACGTAGGCATTGGCTTGTGCCCGCGGCCCTTGCAACGTGGCGAAGGACCCCATCGATCCATGACGCTCGGAAGGAAAATCCGCAAACGATCGCGCGCCGTCCACCGCAAGGTCCGCGAAGCGCGTATGTTGGCCAAGGGCCTTCTTTCCACTCGCCATCCGTTGTTGGTGCACATTATCCCGATGCGTCGCTGCAATCTCGCATGCACCTATTGCAACGAATTTGACGATTTCTCCAAGCCCGTCCCGCTCGATGAGATGTTCCGGCGCATCGACCGCCTCGGCGCCATGGGCACTGCCGTGATCACCATCAGCGGCGGTGAGCCGCTCCTGCATCCCGATCTCGACGCCATCATTACCCGGATTCGCAAGAACAGTATCATCGCCGGTCTGATCACCAATGGATATCTGCTCGTTGCCGACCGCATCGAACGCCTGAATCGCGCCGGCCTCGAATACCTGCAGATCAGCATCGACAACGTCCAGCCCGACGAAGTATCGAAAAAAAGCCTTAAGGTTCTTGACCAGAAGCTCGTCCTACTGGCCGAACACGCCGAGTTTCAGGTCAATATCAACTCCGTGCTGGGCAGCGGAGTTCGCGATCCTGAAGACGCGTTGAAAATCGCGAATCGCGCCATTGAGCTTGGCTTCACGTCCACGGTGGGCATCATTCACGACGGCAACGGCCAATTGCAGCCGCTGGGTAACCGAGAGCGCGAGATTTTCGAGGAAATTATGTCGCTCGGAAAGCGTTCGTTCACGCGCATCAACGGCTTTCAGCATAACATCGCCGCCGGACGCGAGAACGAGTGGCGCTGCCGCGCTGGCTCGCGCTATCTCTACGTCTGCGAGGACGGCCTCGTCCACTACTGCTCTCAGCAGCGCGGCCATCCCGGCATTCCGCTCGCCGAATATACCGATGAGCAGCGCCGCCGTGAATTCTTCACCAAGAAAGGCTGTGCCCCTCGCTGCACGGTCTCCTGCGTTCATCAGATCGCCGCAATGGACGCGTGGCGCGCACCGCAAACTCTCGGCGGCGGTTCGGCTGGCGCCGGCTCACTCGTACAATTGAGTGGCCCCGCCGCGCACGACTAGTCCACATTCCCCTGGCGCCGTTCGTGTCCATCTCCAACGGAATTCTCTCCAGCTTCTGTTCGGCCCAATCAAGTGAATGATCGTCCCGTCGCGATACGTCCGCTTTCGTCATTGCGCCTGACGTGCGAATCGCGCTCATCTTGTAGGGTCGTACAGACGTATTGGCAATTGATGGCCGCGCCGAATTGACGGGAATACCTCGGAAACTCCGCACCTATGCACCACACTGCTGTTTTCACGTGCGAGCGAATCGGTTAGCATTTCGTATCCACGAATTTCATGAGCGACACTGCCCAACCAGCCGTAGGAGCCGCTGAATACGCGTTTCCAGCTCCCAAGGTCAACCCGTGGCTGATCGCACTTACCGTCATGCTGGCGACGTTCATGGAGGTACTGGACACCAGCGTCGCCAACGTTTCCCTTCCGCATATCGCGGGTAATCTATCCGCGGGAGTTGACGAGAGCACCTGGGTTCTGACTTCTTACCTCGTATCCAACGCCATCGTTTTGCCGCTCACCGGCTGGTTCTCCACTCTTTTCGGCCGCAAGAAATTCTTCATGGGCTGCGTCGTCGTTTTTACTCTCAGTTCGCTACTTTGCGGTTTCGCCCCCTCGCTTCCGTTGCTGGTTCTCTTCCGCACCATTCAGGGCGCGGGCGGAGGCGGATTACAGCCGATTTCGCAAGCCATCCTGGTCGATAGCTTCCCTCGCGAAAAGCAGGGCATGGCCATGGCTATCTACGGCATGGGCGTGGTTCTTGCTCCCACGATTGGACCCACCCTCGGCGGCTGGATTACCGACAGTTTCACCTGGCGCTGGATTTTCTTCCTCAACGTTCCAGTTGGCATCGTTTCTTTACTGCTCACCTCCATTCTGATCGCCGATCCCCCGGGAGCCATTCGCAAGTCCCTCAAGGAGGGGCTGCGCATCGACTTTATCGGCCTCGGACTGCTAGCGGTCGGCCTTGGCTTCTTGCAGATCGTTCTGGACAAAGGCGAACGCGACGATTGGTTCGGCTCCAGGTTCATCGTCTGGGCCACGGTCGTCGCCGTCACCGCGCTCGTCGTTCTGCTCTTTTGGGAGCTGCGTGCGAAGGACCCGGTTATCGAGCTGCGCCTGCTCAGAGACCGCAATTTTGCCATCTCCACTTTCATGATGTACGTGCTTGGTGTGGTTATGTACGGCACCACGGTGCTGCTGCCCATCATGCTCCAGACCTTGATGGGCTATACGGCGATGCAAAGCGGGTTCGTGCTCCTGCCCGGAGGATTGGTGTTGCTTGGATTTTTGCCTTTTGTCGGCTGGCTGTTAGGAAAGCTCGAGCCGCGATGGATTGTCGCTTTCGGCCTCTGCGTTATCGCCGTCGGCCTGTGGCAATTATCGCGCTTCACTCTCGAGGTCGGCATGAGTACGACGATTGTCGATTGGGCCATCTCGCGCACAGGTACAGCCTTTCTCTTTGTGCCCATCAACGTGATGGCTTTTTCTTTCGTCCCGCCGGCCAAAACCAACAACGCGAGCGGCTTCATCAATCTCGCGCGCAATGTCGGCGCCAGCACGGGCATTTCATTCGTCACCACGTTGCTCGACCGCCGCGCGCAGTTCCACCAGGACCGCCTCATACCTCATCTGGCCACGGCGAACGCCGGATACCAAGCCGCGCTGAACCGTTTGACTCACGTGCTGATGACCCGCGGCATCGACGCCGCGCACGCCCTCATCGCGGCCCGGCAGTTAATCTATTCGCAGCTCCAGCGCCAGGCGATGATGCTTTCCTTCGTTGATAATTTCTGGGTGATGAGCATGATCTCGCTCTCGGTCATCCCGCTGCTCTTCCTGATGAAGGCGTCAAAGGCCCGCGGCGGCCGCGCCCCAATGCACTAGCGCCAGGCAATTCGAAGGTGGGGTCGAATCACGCCTTTTGCCGACGGAGGTGAGGGGTCTGCTTTCGTTCTCTATTGCCGATTTTCCAGGATTCTTGCAAACGATCCGGCGCGCAGCTCCGTCTCTGAAACGCCGGTCAATACCTGCACTTCGTCCGCCGCCAGAGCCCCGCAGCTGATCGCCTGGCGAAAGTAATTCACCAACCCTTGCGCCATCGCCGCATCATCGAAAACCTGCCCTACGCGCGTGGCCTGCGCCGCTCTTTCGACGAAATTCCGAAGCCGCTCCGCCGCCGGTTCCAAATTGTCCAGGAAAAACGAATAGACCGCTGCATACCGCGCCGGAAGCTGCGCGGGATGCAAGTCCCATCCTTGATAAAATCCCTGTGTCAGAGAACGCCCGATGTTCTCAAAATGGATCTTCCACGCGCGATGCACCGCCGCGCGATTCTCCTCGGATTGCTTTAACGTAACTTGCGCGCCGTCTTTCGTCCGGTGCGGCGGAATCGGCATGATGTTCGTCGGTCCGTCTGCAAGCCGGATTCCTGTCCCTGCCAGACTTACCTGCATCACCTCGCGTGCGAAATCCGAAGCGAAGTGGCGGATTGGCTGGTGAATCGAGGAAATATTCCGCGATGCCGCGTAGTCGAATGGTCCGAAGTGAGCCGCCACGCAGCGCCCGCGCGCCGCGCTGACCAGCGGCAGCAGATTCGCTTCGCCACGTTCATTGAAAATCGCCTGCGGCGTCTCGATCATGATTTCGATCCGCAGCGCACCGGGCTCCAGACTGAGCATCGGTTCCAGTTGAGAACAGATATCGGCCAGCGCCGCCACTTCATCTGGCAGCGTCACTTTGGGCAGCGTCACGTAGAATGGGTTCGGCAGTTCGCCACGCGTCTTCTCCGCAAGCTCTGTCAGAAAAACATCGAGCGTGCGAATGCTGCGCTCGCGCAGCTCCTCCGTAAACGGCTTGATGCGAATGCCGATGAACGCCGGAAGTTGGCCGTCATTTTTCGCCAATCCGGTTTCCGCCGCTGCTGCTGCCGCGTGCCCGTCTTCCTCATCGTCGGGGCGAATCCCGTAGCCATCCTCGAAATCGATCCGAAAATCCTCCACAGGTTCGCGCCGGAGTTTTTCGCGTACGCGCTGAAAAACCGTATGCGCGAACCACGCCGGCCGGTTCTCGCGCTGCGCGGCGGTTGGATCGGCCTGAATCGACTTCCCGATCGCGGCAACCGCATCCGCCGATTCAGGCAAGGCCTCCGGTCTCGGAAATCCCAACGCTTTGGCAAACGCCGCGAAATCCGGTGCGTACTCGTCCATTGCGCGCAGCGCCATTTCGCCGAATCGGTGAATCGTGTTCGCGCGAAACAGGTGCGCGCCGCCGTACGCCACGTGAATCGGCTGCCGCTCCGCGGGCGCGCCGGGATAGCGCCGCTTAAAAGCCTTATGGGCCAGCCCCAGCCGGTTCGCCAACTCCCGTGTAGCGCTTGCGGGCAGCGTTCTCTTCATAGTTCCTCGCGATGGAGTTGTAAGAGTCCTGGAGCGTACTAGGCGCCTGGATTGCGATTCCCGGTTGTTCCAGAATAGCGGACAGGATACATTTATCCCGACGGGCAGCGAAATAATCTCTTGCCTCGGCCCCGGCGCAACGGATACATACTCTGCCCGTACAGTGCGTCCGGTGCATTTATTTCGTCGGGTTTGCTTTTATATCCGCGGGTCGCGCGCATCGCATGGCTGAACGAATTCTTATTGTTGATGATGAATTGGCCGCTCGCACCGCTTTGGCGGTTCTTCTTCGCCGCGAGGGCTACGAAGTGTGTGAAGCACAGGACGGTCCCTCGGCGCTCGCCGCCTGCACTTCATTCCGTCCGGACTTGGTTCTTCTCGACATTCTCATGCCCGGAATGAGCGGCTTTGAAGTTTGCCGCCGCATTAAGGCGACTCCCGAAACGCGCCTTACTCCCGTCGTTCTGATCACCGGTCTTTCCGCCACCGAAGACCGCATCCATGGCATCAACTCCGGCGCCGAGGATTTCCTCAGCAAGCCCATCGACGTAAATGAGCTCATGGCCCGGGTCCACTCGCTCGTTCGCTTAAAGCTCTTCACGGACGAGCTGGAGCACGCCGAATCAGTGCTGTTCACGCTCGCGCAGAGCATCGAAGCGCGCGATCCCTATACGCATGGCCATTGCGAGCGGCTCGCCGACATGTCTTCGCGGCTCGGCGAAAGACTCGGATTACCGGAGGATCAGATTCGCGCGCTGCGCCGCGCCGGAGTCGTTCACGATATCGGCAAAGTCGCCGTCCCAGACGCCATCTTGCTAAAGCCCAGCTCGCTTTCGGAAGAAGAAATGGGCCTAATCCGCCAACATCCCGTCGTTGGCGAACGTATCTGCGCTCCGCTCCGAACGTTCCGCCTCGTTCTGCCGATCATTCGCCATCACCACGAACGCCACGATGGCTCGGGCTATCCCGATGGCTTGCGCAACTCTCAGATTCCCGTCACCGCCGCCGTTCTCCAGCTCGCGGACGTGTACGACGCGCTCACCACAGATCGTCCCTACCGCAAGGCGTCGCCCTCAGCCTTTGCCATCGCGATTATGGAGGAAGAAGCGAAACGCGGATGGTGGAATCGCGAACTCCTCGACGCCTTCCGCGCAATGATCGTCGAATCAGGCGCGCCCAATACGAGCAACGATTCTCGCGAAGCCGCCGCCAGCTAACGTCGCGTTTCAGCCGCCCGCGATCCGTTCTTCGCCTGCATAAACCACGAATCGCCGCCCACGCAAAAATCCGATCAGCGTCTGCCGCATCTCTCGCGCCAATTGCACCGCTAGACTCGACGGTGCCGAAACGCACGCCAATACGGGCACCCCTGCCACGACCGCCTTTTGCACGATTTCGAATCCGCCGCGCCCGCTGACCAGCAGTACCGCACTCGAAAGCGGCACACGCCCACCCAGCAGCGCCCAACCAATCACTTTATCGACTGCATTGTGGCGCCCGATGTCTTCTCGCAGAACGAGCAACGTACCTGCCGGGTCGAAGAGCGCCGCCGCGTGCAATCCGCCCGTCCGCCCAAAAACCGCCTGCGATTCTCGCAGCGCTTCCGGCATCCGAAGCAGCGCCTCTGCGTCGACTCGGAGCGTATCGCCCAGCGGCGCAATCGTCCGTGCGCGCACTGCGTCGATCGACGCTTTCCCGCAAATCCCGCAGCTCGACGCCGCAAAAAAGTGCCGCTGCATCTTCGCGAAATCGGGTGCCGCCTCTGGCGCCAGCATGGCTCGTACCGCATTGGCTCGGTTCGCCGGATTCTCGCCGGCATTTTCCTCAAGCTCCAGAATTTGCCCGCGCTTCTCGACGATCCCTTCCGTAAACAGAAATCCCGCCGCCAATTCCAGGTCGTGTCCCGGCGTCCGCATCGTCACGCTCAACGGGTGCTCGCCGACACGGATTTCCAGCGGCTCTTCCGCCGCCAGATAGTCTTCCTTGCGGCGCAGGGTTCCGTCGTCCCATTCGCTTACCTGAGTCAGCGCAACGCTTCGCGGCGTTCGTGCCACAGCACCTCTACGGTTTCTGGCGGCGCATATTTCTGCTCCGCTGCTGCCCAGCATAACATCCCGCTTGCTGCCGATTGTGCCCGGAAATCGGGCGCCTCGCCGCGTTTCGCGCCTCCCGGCCCCTTGCGCCCCCTTATCCCCGGCTGCTAAACTGTCGCGGCAAGAGTTGTACTGTCGCTCCTGCCAGAACTTCCCTGTAAAGGTTAATTCATGTCTGGACATTCGAAATGGGCCACGATTAAACACAAAAAGGCGGCCACCGACGCCCGCCGCGGCAAGATTTTCACGAAGCTGATCCGCGAATTGACCATTGCCGCTCGCGTCGGCGGCGCCGATCCCGATTCGAATCCTCGCCTGCGCACCGCCATCGCCGCGGCCAAGAACGAAAACATGCCCAACGACAATATCGACCGCGCCATTCAGCGCGGCACGGGCCAGTTGGAGGGAGAAACCCTCGAGGAAGTGATGTTTGAAGGTTACGGCCCGGGAGGCGTAGGCGTCCTTGTCCAGGTCGTGACCAGCAATCGCAATCGCATCGTCAGCGAAATTCGTCACCTCTTCTCGAAAAACGGTGGCAACCTCGCTGAAACCGGCGCGGTCGGCTGGATGTTCAGCCGCAAGGGCGATATTGTCGTCCCTAAGGAACTCGCTGACGAAGACAAAATGATGGGAATCGTTCTCGATGCTGGCGCCGAAGACCTGCGCGACGACGGCTCGGCCTGGGAAGTCGTCTCCCCTCCGGAAGTCATGGAAAAAGTTCGCGAAGCGCTCGTCGCAGTCGGCATTAACCCCTCGTCCGCCGAAGTGTCTTGGCTGCCGCAAAACTACGTCAAGCTAACCGGCTCCCAGGCGCAGCAGATGTTGCGCATGGTCGAAGGTCTCGAAGAGCACGACGACGTCCAGCACGTGTACGCCAACTTCGACATCGACGAAAAGGAAATCCAGGCCGCCGTCGCCTCGTAGCCTTGGGTTGCGCGCTGCGAGACGCGCGCTAGAGCGGCCCGGCAACGTTTCTGCCTAACGCCTGCCCTCTGGCGCGATGATTTCTTTCCGGTATC
>JASHWB010000070.1 GCA_030044295.1 Candidatus Acidiferrales bacterium | reverse complement strand
CTGCTTTTCCACGCCGCGCATCACCATGCAAAGATGGCGCGCCTCGATGATCACGCCAACACCCTGCGGTTTTAGTTGTTCCTGAATCGTGGTGGCGATCTGGTTCGTGAGCCGCTCCTGAATCTGCAACCGTCGCGCGTACATGTTCACCAGCCGGGCGATTTTGCTGAGGCCCACGACTTTCTTGTTAGGCAGGTACGCTATATGGCATTTGCCGAAGAACGGCAGCAGGTGGTGTTCGCAGAGGCTATATAGCTCGATGTCCTTGACGACAACCATTTCGTCATAGCAGACGCTGAACATCGCGTTATTGAGGATTTTCTCGGGATCCTGCCGATAGCCGCTGGTCAAGTAGCGCAGCGCCTTTTCGAATCGCTCCGGAGTCCGGCGCAGTCCCTCGCGGTTAGGATCTTCGCCCAGTTGCGCGATCATGCGGCGGACCAGATCGGCAATGGTTTCGGGTCCCGCCGCCGGGACCACGATCTCGGTTGTGTCGCTTTCGCTCATGGCGCTGCTCCTGACCTTGCGTCGCACTGCTTCTTCCGCGTTCAGCCGGCGTATTCGAAGCTATTGTTGCTGGTTTCTTCTATGCGCACGCGTTCAAGCCTTGCGGCCGGAAATGGCTTAAGCCGCCGGTAGATTTCGCGGCACAGGTTCTCTGTGGTCGGCACGACGTCTTGGAATTCCGGTATTTCCTCGTTCAGATATTTTTGATCGAAGGCTTCAATCACTTCGCGCGCAACGAAGGGGTCAAGTTCGCCGAGATTTGCGATCATTCCGGTCGCCGGATCGACCGGCCCGCCGACGGTGACTTCCACGACGTAATTGTGTCCGTGGCCATGCGGGTTGCTGCATTTGCCGTAGAGCTGGCGGTTTTGCTCTTCGCTAAAGCGCCGGCTGTGCAAACGATGCGAGGCGGAAAAGCGGTAGCGCCGGGTCAGCGTCAGTCTCAGCGGGCAGCTCACCGGCTCTCCGCCTTTGCGCCGGACCCAGCAGAATGCGGCGCGTTGCCATTAGGCTCCAGCGTGCACTCAGCGAAAATTTCCGGCGATTCGTACACGCGCACCCTGTCAAGCCGCCCCTGACTGATCTTCGGCTCGACGAGTCGCCAGATCACCGCTGCAAGGTTCTCGCATGTGGGAATCTGGCCGGCCAGCTCGGGAACCTCGTAGTTCAAGTGGCGATGGTCCATGCGGTCGCAGATCTCCCGCTCCAAAATCTCCTTGAGTTCTTTCAGGTTGAGCACCATGCCGGTCGCCGGATCGGCTTCCCCGGCGACGGTCACTTCAACCGTATAGTTGTGTCCGTGTCCGTGCAGATTACTGCATTTGCCGAAGATCCGCCGGTTTTCCTCGACCGACAAATTCGGGTTGTGATAGAAGTGCGCGGCCGAAAATTCGATTTTTCGCGTTACGCGAATCATGACATTTTAGCCGGGTAGGTTCTGTCCTTCCACACCACCGCGCCTCGCGCATTTTTCCACCAAGATGCAATCAACGCAGCCGAGTAAAACGCCATCCCCGGTAGGCAGTATTGGACGTACGACACGGGATAAAGATTCCGGTACAGCTGAATGCCATACTGCAAGTGAACCCGCACGAGCGGAACAAGAAGAAGCAGCGCCAGGATCCACACCGGCACGTTGGCATCCGCCCGCAGAAAAGTCCAGATCGCCAGCATCGCGGAAACGTCGAACCAGGGCAGCACCTCGGCCAGCTCCAGAACAGCGTCTTTGGCGCTTCCACCCGCCAGCAAGTACAAATTCTTGCTCCACCCCTCCCACAGCGCCCCAAACGAGCGATACATGCGCGTGCGAACGATGCCTATCGGAGTTGTGAAATAAATTCCGTATCCCTGCGACTTCACACGGCGAGCCAGCGCCACATCTTCGAGAATTTCGGACGCAACTGCTGCATGGCCGCCGATGGCTTGATACGCGTCACGCAAGATCAGCAAAAACTGGCCATTCGCCGCAGCCTCCGGCCGGCGCGGATCGTTCACCTGCGCGAACGAATATCGCGACGCGAGGCGTCCATAGACAAATGGAATGGCAGCCCGCTCCCAGAACGTTCCCATTTCCTGCTCCGGCGAGTAGGAAACGAGGACCGCTGAATGATCGACCGCGTCGGCCAATGCTCGCCGCGCGGAGCCGAGATGGTGGAACGTATCGGCGTCGGTAAAAAGCAGCCAATCGCCCGTCGCCGCCTCGGCACCGACGGCGACCGCGTGATTCTTGCCGACCCAGCCCGGCGGCAGCTCGCCGGCCGCAAGCACTTGGAGTTTCGGAATTCGTTCTGACAGCTCCCCCAGGATTTCACCTGTGCGATCCGTCGATTGGTCGTTTACGACGATCACCTCGCCGATTTCCGGCTGCGCCGCGATGGACTCGACGGCTCGCGCAATCGACGTCTCTTCGTTTCGCGCCGGGATGATGGCCGAGATCAAGGTTTTTGAATCCTGTCCGCGAGGGAGCTAAACTAAAGGTCTGTGTATCCTGCAACTTATCTATTATAGGTGGCTGGTGTCCGATTGAAAAGGAACCTGAAGACAGGCGCCGCGCTCGCGTTTATCGCCGCATTGATCGTCCTGTTCGTTCATCCGAGCTATCGCAACGGCTCTCCGAGCCTGCGTGGCGAGGCCGCAAAAAACTTTGCGTTCACGATGGACGGTAAGCCCGTGCACCTTTCCGACTTGCGGGGCAAGGTGGTCTTGCTTAACTTTTGGGCTACATGGTGCCCGCCCTGCGTCGAAGAAACCCCATCGCTCAACGCCCTGCAGAAGAGAATCGCGCCTCTGGGTGGCACTATTCTAGGAATCAGCATTGATGACGATCCAAACGCTTACGCGAACTTCTTGAAAACCTACCATATCGATTTTCCGACTTATCGCGATCCGTCGCAGAAGATCCCGCTCTCTTACGGCAGCACAATGTGGCCGGAAACGTACGTGATCAATCGCGACGGAAAAATCGACAGCAAGATCATCGGCCCGCAGGATTGGACGAGCCCGGCCATGATGGCTTATCTCCAATCGGTTCTGCGTGTTAATTAGCGGAGGGCCTCTGGAAGGCACTCGTGGATAGCGTCACACCCGAGGCCGGAAGCGCCGCGACGGATCACCGCATCTAGCATCGAATGTGCCATCAATGACCCAAGAAAGCGTAGCTGCAAAAGAGCGCGATCCCGTCTGCGGGATGACCGTCGATCCTGCGAATACCCCGCATACTGCTGAGCACGCGGGTAAAACGTACTTCTTCTGCTGCGCCGGCTGCGCCACAAAATTCCGCGCCCATCCGCAAAAATACTTGAACGCGAAGAGCGCTGCTGGCCACAGCGGCGCACCATTGGTGCAACTTGGCGTTGCCAGCGATGCCTATCCCAATCACGGAGCGCTTGTCCAGTTGGGTGGTGCATCCCCTGCTCAGCAGTCCGATGGGACTACTCCAAGAGCGACCTCCTACGTCTGTCCGATGGACCCGGAAGTGCGCCGGTCCCAGCCCGGCCCCTGCCCCAAGTGCGGCATGGCGCTGGAGCCAGAAGTGTCGCTCGCACCCGCAACTCGCGTTGAACACACCTGCCTGATGCATCCTGAGGTCGCGCGGCCAGAGCCAGGCGCTTGCCCCATTTGCGGGATGGCGCTGGAATCGCGCACAGTCACAATCGAAGAAGAAGAAAACCCTGAGCTCAAGCAAATGTCGCGCCACTTTTTGGTGAGCTTGGCACTGACAATTCCAGTGCTTGTGCTAGGCATGGCTCCAGGAGTTTTGGCGAAAGTCGCCTCGCTGCGCACGATCAACTGGGGGGAATTCGCGCTTGCGACGCCGGTGGTGCTGTGGGGCGGATGGCCGTTCTTCGAGCGAGCCTGGACGTCGCTCGTAAATCGCAGTCTGAATATGTTTTCGCTGATTGCGCTCGGCACTGGCACCGCTTACCTCTACAGCATCGCGGCAGTCACCTTCCCCAGCTCGTTTCCAGAGGCGTTCCGCCTGACGAACGGCGAAGTCCCGACCTACTTCGAGGCAGCAGCAGCAATCACGACGCTCGTGCTGCTCGGGCAAGTACTGGAGCTTCGCGCCCGCAGCCGCACGTCTGCCGCCATTCGTTCGTTACTGAAGCTTTCGCCGAAGACGGCGCGGCTGGTGCGCACTGATGGGACTGAAATCGACGTTCCCGTCGAGCAAATTGCACCCGGAGATACGCTGCGCGTTCGGCCGGGCGAGCGTGTTCCGGTGGACGGCACGCTCATCGAAGGATCGAGCTCGATCGATGAATCGCTGGTCACCGGCGAGCCGATTCCCGTCGAAAAATGGGCCGGCAGCCGGCTGACAGGCGGTACGGTCAATGGAACCGGGAGCTTCGTGATGCGCGCTGAGCGCGTGGGCAGCGAAACGGTGCTGGCACAGATCGTCCGAATGGTTAGCGAGGCGCAGCGCAGCCGCGCGCCGGTCCAGAGGCTGGCGGACAAAGTATCTTCCTATTTCGTTCCCGCAGTGGTTCTCTGCGCCGTAGTCACATTCATCGCCTGGTCACTCGTGGGCCCACCGCCGAAGATGGCTCACGCGCTGCTGAACGCCGTTGCGGTTCTGATTATTGCCTGTCCCTGCGCCCTCGGACTCGCGACTCCCATGGCCATCATGGTCGGCACAGGCCGCGGCGCGCTCGCGGGCGTGCTGGTGAAGAATGCCGAGGCGCTCGAAGTCCTGGGCAAGGTCGATACGCTCGTTCTGGATAAAACCGGCACGCTCACCGAAGGGCATCCGTGCGTCACCTCCATCGTGGCGTCATCCGGCACCGATGAAACCCGAGTGCTGCGCATCGCGGCCGCCTTGGAGCGCGCGAGCGAACACCCGCTCGCCGCTGCAATTCTTTCGGCGGCAAAAGAGCGCCATGTGTCGATCGTCGAATCAAACGAATTCCGCTCGTTTACCGGCAAGGGGATCGCGGGAATTGTAGATGGCGGCAAAGCGGCGCTCGGCAATCGCGCGCTCATGTCGGAACTGGGAATCGGGACAGAGATTCTAGAAACGCGGGCGAGCGGTCTCGAAGCAGACGGTCAGACCGTCGTGTTCGCCGCCGCTGATGGTACGCTCACCGGGATCATTGCTGTTTCCGATCCGCTGAAGGCCACGGCGCGCGATGCGGTGAAAGCTCTGCATGACCAGCGCATCCGTATCATCATGCTCACCGGCGACAGCCGAGCGGCCGCCGAAGCCGTGGCGCACAAGCTGGGAATCGAGCAGGTAAACGCTAACGTTCTACCGGGCCAAAAGAGCGCCATCATCAAACGGCTACAAGCTGACGGGCGCATCGTCGCTATGGCCGGAGACGGCGTCAACGATGCTCCCGCGCTGGCGCAGGCCAATGTTGGCATTGCGATGGGCACAGGCACTGATGTGGCGATCGAGAGCGCCGGCATCACGTTGCTGAAAGGCGACCTGCGGGGAATCGTTCGCGCGCGGACTCTGAGCCGCGCAACAATGCGCAACATCCGGCAAAACCTGTTCTTCGCTTTCGTGTACAACTCGGTTGGGGTGCCGATTGCCGCGGGCGCGCTGTATCCGTTCTTCGGGCTGCTGCTGAGCCCGATCATCGCCAGCGCCGCGATGACCTTCAGCTCCGTTTCTGTGATCAGCAACGCGTTGAGACTGCGTCGCCTCAAACTCTAGGCTCACGCGGAGCGCGTCGCGGCTACCCGCGGTGCGCTCTGCTATAATCCCGCCATGACCTTCATGACCGTGACATACGAGCTTCAGGACAAACTGAAGCCCGAGCAGTTTCGCGCTCTCGGCCGCTTCGCGAATACGTATGGTCTGCAGAAGTTCCGCTTCGACGAAACAACGAACCACCTGCACCTCGACTACGATGCCTCCAGGCTGCGCGAAAACGTGGTCGAACACGTCCTGCGCGAAGCGCGCATTCCCGTGCTTCGCCGTGTCCCTGCCGCTTGACGCCACTGCCGTCACGGACACGAGGCCTTTGCACTCGTGTTATTATGGAAATTTGTGAGATGTTAGATCGCGCTTCGTAGAGGGGCTTTGCGTTGCCGTTGTACGAATACAAATGCGTGAAGTGCGGGCACCGCTTCGAGAAAATCGAAAGCGTTGGCGCATCGGAGACGAAAAAGTGCCCCAAGTGCGGCGCGAAGGCCGAAAGGCTGCTGGCCGCGCCCGCGATTCAGTTCAAAGGCACGGGCTGGTACGTCACAGACTACGCCGGGAAGAAACCCGGCAGCGGCTCAGGCGAAAAGTCAGGCGATGGGGCCGGAGAAAAGTCGTCTGAGAAGCCCACGGAATCCAAACCCGCTGCCTCGGCCAAATCCGAAAACTCCACGTCGAAGAAAAAGAAGTGAGAAGTCAGCGGTTATAGCTTCAGTTTGCGCAGATACTCCCGAAATTGCGTTCCCAGCTTGGGGTCCTTCAAACCGATTTCTACTGTGGCCTGCAAAAATCCGAGTTTGTCGCCTGCGTCGTGCGTGCGTCCCTGGAAAACGGTGGCGTAGAGCTGTTCGGCGGCCGCAAGCCGGCAAAGGCCGTCCGTCAGCTGAATTTCCCCACCCGCGCCGGGCTTCGTTTCCGCGAGATAATCGAATATTTCCGGCGGCAGGACGTAACGCCCGGTGATCCCCAAATCCGACGGCGCTTTATCGGCACTGGGCTTTTCAACGAGGTTTTTGACGCGGAGCAGGCGGTCATTCCATGCGGCATTCCCGCCGCCGGGAGATTCTACGGTTTCGGCATCGATGATGCCGTAGAAGTGCAGGCGCTCGCGCGGTACCCGCTCGACGTGTATAGCTCCCGCGCCGCCCGTGGCGTCGCAAATTTCGATCAGCTCGCGCGTGGCCGGCGCCGGCGAGGCCATAATTACGTCTCCAAGCAAAACCGCAAACGGCTCGTCGCCAACCAGCTCCGCCGCGCAAAGCACCGCATGCCCCAAGCCCAGAGCGACGCTCTGGCGCGTGTAGCTGAATTGCAAATCACCGCCGATTTCGCGGACCGTGCGCGCGCTCTCGGATTTTCCGTGTTCCTCGAGAAAACTCTCCAGCTCGGGAGCCAAATCGAAGTGATCCTCGATCGCGCTTTTGCGCCGGCCAGTAACGAAAATGACGTGTTCAATGCCCGAAGCGATGCATTCTTCCACGGCATATTGAATGAGGGGCTTATCGACAACGGTCAACATCTCCTTGGGAATCGCCTTGGTGGCGGGCAAGAACCGGGTACCCAAACCGGCGACCGGCAGCACGGCTTTGCGCACTCTCTTGGTTTTTCGCGTCATCGCTTGGAATATGCCTCCGGCGAGTTGTGTATCGCCCGGGCGAGCCCGCGAGAACTGGGCAAGGCGCCCGAAGGCCTATGCTAGCATAGACTTTTTCAGGGGCGGGCACGCTCCCGAAAGCAAACCATGCAGAGTGAGTATCTGATTCTAGGCATCGAGTCATCGTGCGACGAAACCGCCGCGGCGGTCGTCGCTGGCGGAGTGCGCGTTCTCTCGAATGTGGTCGCGTCGCAAATCGATATTCACCGCAAGTACGGCGGCGTCGTTCCAGAGCTCGCATCGCGCGAGCACCTTCGGCGCATCGTGCCGGTCGTCCGCGAAGCAACTGAGCAGGCCAAGATCGAATTGCGAGATCTAGATGCCATCGCGGTGACGAGCGGGCCGGGTCTGATCGGCGCACTCCTGGTTGGCGTAACGTATGGCAAAGTCCTGGCGCAAGCTCTTTCGAAGCCGCTGGTCGCGGTAAACCACCTCGAGGGTCACGTTCACGCCGTGCTGCTCGAGGCTCACGCCGCAGGGCGCTCTCCACAGCTTCCGGCTGTGTGCCTGATCGTTTCCGGCGGGCACACGATTCTCTACGCCGTACGCGCCGATTCCAGCAATGGCGCCCAGTGGTTCTCGTACTCACGCATCGGTGGCACGCGAGACGATGCTGCCGGCGAAGCATACGATAAAGTGGCGCGTATGTTGGCCCTCGGCTATCCCGGCGGCCCGATCGTCGACAAGCTCGCTGCGTACGGCAATCCGCGCGCTGTACGCTTCGGCAGCACAAAAATGAGTAGCGGCAATCCGCATGATTTCAGCTTCAGCGGAATCAAGACGGCGGTCCTCTACCACCTCCGCCGCAATGCCCACTTGGAGCCCGAAATCGAAGCGCGGCGCCAGGCACTGGCGCGAGGTGAGCGCGGCGCCGACCAGTTGCGTCCTCTTTCGAGCTCCGAAACGCTAGACCTGATCGCCAGTTTCCAGCGCGCCGTGGTCGAGGATCTCGTTTCGAGGACGCTCACCGCCGCGGCAGCCCACGGCCTGCGCACGGTGCTGGTTTCCGGCGGCGTGGCGGCCAATAGCGAATTGCGGCGCACCTTCGAGACCGAAGCCGCGCAACGTGGCTTCGAAGTGTTTTTTCCCAGCCGCGCGCTATCCACCGACAATGCCGCGATGATCGCCGCGGCCGGACACGCGCGCTTTGTCGCCGGGGAGCGCGCCGATATGCTGCTCGACCCTTCCGCCAATCTGCCCCTCTCCTGAAACCCGCGTTTGCGAAGCTTTAGAATTTACGCAGGATATCAACTAGTGATAAAACTCTCCGGCAGAGGCTTGCATGAATTCTGAATCTCCGTCATCTGCAGCCGCGCCCTCTCCAACCTCGCCTGCAGGAAAACCATCCGCCCCGCCGCCCTTGATGCATTCGGTCTTCGTCGGGCGCGGCGGAATTCGCGCTGGATGGCGGTTTATCATTTTCGTTCTTCTTCTCGTCGCATTCGTTTTGGTGGGCTTTGGCGTCCTGGCGCGCATTTCGGATTTCGCGCAGCGTTACAAGCTTGCAAGGGCCGGAACCATAACACCCGCCTTCGAGATCGAATTTGAATGTCTGCAATTCGGGGCCGCGCTGTTGGCCGCCGCAGTCATGAGTCGAATTGAAAAGCGGAAGCTCGGCTCCTACGGCATTCCGTTGCGGGGCGTCTTTGGAAAGAACTTCTGGGCAGGAATTCTCTGGGGTCTCGGTTTCATGTCGGGCGAACTGCTGGTGATTCACGCGCTCGGCGGCTTTTCTTA